>JAJZIF010000080.1 GCA_021810735.1 Acidobacteriota bacterium | reverse complement strand
GACGGAGGCTTTCTGGAGAAAGAGGAGGTCGCCGATCTGGCGCAATGGGTCAGGAGGCACCACATCGAACTTGTTCCTTCCTTGCCATCTTTCACCCATAGCTACTACTTGCTTACAGAGCACAAGAACCTGGCCGCCGTACCGCAAAATAAATGGCCAGATATTTATTGTCCGTCCAACCCCAAGTCCTATTCTCTCGTTTATGAAGTCTATGACGAATACCTGGACGTTCTAAAGCCAACAAATGTTCACATTGGACACGATGAACTGTTCCTGCCAGTAGGAGTTTCTCCTCAGTGCCACGACCGGGACATTGGTGAGTTGTTCGGGGAGGACGTGAAACAAATCCACGATTATCTTGCAAGTCGCGGGATCAAAACGGCGCTGTGGGGCGACATGCTGCTCGAGTCCGTGCGTGGAAAGGGGCTACAAAGAAAACAGGCGCCCGATGGATGGGCTTACGACTGGCCGGGAGGTCTGACCCCAGACCAGGTGCAAAGACTTATTCCCAAAGATTGCCTGATCTACAACTGGTTCTGGAGTGACCGCATGAGTCAGCTAGGATCGGCTGAGGAAAACGAGATGGATCTCGACAGAATGGGATTCAAGCAGATCTTCGGCAACTTTGAGCCGCACATTTCAAACTATGAGACGCGCAAAAAACTTCCGACTCTTCTTGGCGGAGCGGCTTCCGCATGGTTTGCAACCAATGAAATCGGATTTGGAAAAGATCTTTTATCGAACTTTCTTGGTTGCAGCTACATCTTATGGAACGGGCAGGTGATACAAGGCAAGGAACTATCAAAGCGCGTGCAATCCATGGTGCCAGCCACCCGCGTCCGCCTGAGTGGAATTGTCCCTCCCAGTCAAACGGAAACCTCGATCGTGCCTGTTAACATCGCGAGCAAATTCAACATGCCGGATACACTTGCTCCGTTTGAAGTAAATCTCCAGGCATTGGTGAACCAGGTAATCATGCATGACAAGGTTCCGTTCGATCTGAGACAGACAGGTCGAATGCGCGCCATTGTGGTGGGAACGGAAGGTAAGCAGCCTATCACCTTGCCAAAAGCTGTGACAGGTATTTCTGTCGGAGAGGCGCCCACAAGCCTTCTCTTTCTTCATGCTTGCGCAAGGACGGCCTGGAACAGAGAGAGCATCCGCTTGATCTGGGATCCACAAGACACGGCTGATCTTCTGGGTTGGTATGAGATTGTCTATCAGGATGGTTTTGTGATGACCATTCCGATTCGCTATGGCGTGAACATTTTGGAATGGAACTGGAATACTCGCGTGTCGGCGCACGATTACTGCTACAACGCAGATGCGCTTTCCGTTGGGGCGCAGGAGAAAGATAGCATCACGTTGTTTGCTTTTGAATGGATCAATCCCCGGCTTGGGAAGGTGATTCAGGAGATCCGGTTGAAAGGTACAACAGGTTTTCGCGGAGGTTCGGATGATTTTGACAACGAATACGGACCGGCGATGGACAGCAATGCTGTGATTCTGGCAGCGCTCAGCATGGTGAAAAAACGTGGCTGAAGGTATGTAGAAAAATCTTGTGAGCATCACAATCCAGCCCCTTGCAAGCCACAGCACGACCGCGGCTCAGGAGACAACGCAGCATCTCCACAGGCCTGGGCTTCTCTCCTGGTTGCAAACACCGCACCATCACAACTTGTTGTGATCAAAAACACTTTCCGCTGGATTCATGGCTCAAACATCCCACAAAGCTCCTGCAGCCCTGCAAAGTTGATTGTGTGAATAAGCGAGCACACAGTGTGAAAAAGATTGCAGAAAGGTGTTTTGGGGCCGCAGGCAGGGCCTCGCGCGTGCTGTTTATGTCATTGCGTCTGTGTAATTTCGTCCGGAACGTAGGCGTACTTTTTTCCAATGCGAGTAAGTTTTGCACGAACAGGAAAAAGGATGCCTCAATCTCGTTTTTTTCTCAAAAAAACTCTTTATCGGGCCCTTGGTTTGTGTATTATCCATCTAGAAATCACTTGTAACTGTTTGCCGACAACAACTCCGAATGGAAGGTTTTGACTTGCGACATTAGACGGATGAATTAACAAACTGCGGAACGATCGCACATCCCCCCAATGTTCTGTCGCACCGGTCGAGGCTTGCATTCGAGTCAGTTGAGGCCTGCCTACCCGCCTTGGGTAAAGCACCAGAAGAGGTTGTCGAGTTAGTTTCGAGCGCACGTCGTCTCGCTCACTCAGATCGGCCCAGTGGACACAAGCAGATTAATCAGCTCCCCGCCTATCTCCCGGCAGCGGCAGGAGCTCTACGCAGTCTTCAACGTCAAGCGTTCTAAAAAGAATCGCTGAGGAGGCAGTCCGATGAAATTTTGTTCCTACGCTATCCTGATACTCTTTGCACTCACGGCACCTGCATTTGCAGATGTATATGTCAGCAGTCCCGGAAACGGCGTCACAGTTGGTTCGCCGGTAAAGTTTTCCGCATCCTCCTCGACGGGCTGCTCCAACGGCGTCGCTTCCATGGGGGTCTACGTAAACAACAGCCTGAAGTATGTCGGAACCGGAAGCAGCTTGAATACGTCGATTTCTCTCGGTGCAGGATCCTACTACACCGTCATCCAGGAGTGGGACAATTGCGGCGGATCCACCACCGCTGCGAGAAATATCACCGTCTCCGGCTCGAGCGGGGTTTATGTCTCCTCCCCGGGTAACAACAGCACTGTGGGTTCTCCAGCAAATTACGCTGCAACCGCCTCCAGCACTTGCCCCCAGGGAGTAGCCGCGATGGGGATTTATGTGAACGGTGTGCGCCAGTATGTCGTGGGTGGAGATAAGCTGAACACGCAGCTTTCCATGGGCGCGGGAACGCAACATACTGTCGTGCAGGAATGGGACCACTGCGGCGGTTCAACTGCCACACCTGTCACTGTGAATGTGCAGGCCAGCTCCTCCACTGCGAGCGGCAACACTCTCTACAATCTGCAGACCAATGGCGGATGGCAAAGCTATGGACAGGTGGCTCCGAACTTTGTGGACTGCTCCCCGTCTCCATGCAACAACGTTGCATTTTCGCATGAGTTGTGGGTCCAGTCTCCCTCCTACGATGGCAAATCAACGCGGTATACGCTGGGCGGCTGGAACGGGAAGGCCCCCTACGGCGATGTTCTCTTCACCATGCCACTGATTGGCTATGGCTCGACAGTAGGGCTTCCGGATTGGAACAAGACCATCTTGCCGAATGTGCATAACCTGACCTATGACACCAACGTGTATGCCACGAACATGGGGATTACCCAGGCGTTGGAATTCGATCTAAGTCTCTGGCTCGGCAACAACCAGGCTGGAATGACCTTCGGCACGCAATGTAACCACCTGGGGGATGGCAACTGGGATGTCTGGGACAATGGCTCCGGCCACTGGACCGATACAGGGGCCCCATGCACCTTCCACAACGGTTGGAACCACGTGACAATCCAGCTACAGCGGTTATGGAACAACTACACGCTCTATAAGTCGATCACAGTCAACGGACAGACCTTCTGGATCAATCGGAGCTATCCGCCAAGGTCTTGCCCGTGGGGTTGGTACGGACTGAACATCAATTACCAAATGGACGGCAACTACGATGAGGCGCCAAACGCCACATACCTGGACAATACACAGGTTTCCTACTGGTAAAAAGTCAAGGCGGCCCATTAAGTGTCCAATGGGCTGCCTTGCGTTGAAAAGAACCTGGGCGCTTTTCTGATCCAGGCAAAACTCAAATTCAATCTGGACGGTCTACTGGCCGTCCATCTTTTTTGATGAGCGGTGAACGCGCTTTTTGCTGGGCCGTCACGTTACTGCTGAACCGAGGGTGCAATGGTCCACATGCCTCAATGCACCCACAGCGAGATACAAGCTCTACTCCAGTTGGGCAGCACGCAAGTCAACGATCTCCAGTTCTATTCCGCTGGAATAAGAGCTTTCTTCCGTGCGGATTTTGTAGGCGAGGTCGATTACAGAATTTTCCACGATCCCTTCGCTTTGCAGTTTGGCGGAAAGGTTCCAGCCAATTGCGGGATACGAATTGCGGAGCATCCCCTGCGCCAACTGCAGCCGGATATGGCGCTCCTTCATGACGCGCGGTGCGGCGCTGACCCGAACCAGGCGCGCAAGAAAAACAGGTTCCGGATTGCCCATGCCGTACGGGGAGAACCGCCGCAGCCAATCCTGAAGCGCGCGCGTCACCTGATGGAGTGGTAGCTCCAGATCGCAAATCAGCTCGCTCGCCGGCGCGATGGTCTCCATGTGCTGAGCGGCATAAACATCCAGGCGTTCGCGCAGTTCGGCTACACGCGCGGAAGGCAGAGAGAAACCCACTGCATGCGCATGGCCGCCGAAGCGCGTGAAGAGATCGCCGCAGCTGGAAATGGCATCCAGCAGATGAAACGACGCGATCGATCGGCCCGAGCCGTAGGCCTCGCCATCTTCATGAGCAAGGACCAACGCTGGCTTGCCGGTCCGGTCCACCACTCGGGATGCCAGAATTCCAATCACTCCGCGATGCCAGCCTTCGCCATCGAGAACAAGAAGCTGCGCGGAGGCGGCGGCAGGCTCGAGCAGCAGCCGCTCAATTTCTGCAAGAGCAATCTGCTCCGTGTTACGGCGTTCCGTGTTCAGCTTGTGCAGCTTTTCTGCGAGTTCACGGGCCCGCGCCGCATCGCGCGTCGTGAACATATCCACCACATCTGTGGCAACATTCATTCGACCGGCGGCGTTTAAGCGAGGCGCAAGGCGAAAGCCAATGTCGTGTGTGTTCAGACGATGAGGAGGCGGTGCGATCTCGGCCAGCTCGATAAGTGCGCGCAATCCTGGATGCACAGGTTTGGTGAGCTCTGCCAGCCCAAGCGCGACGAACACGCGGTTTTCGCCCGCAAGTGGAACCGAGTCGGCCACCGTGGCGATGGCCAGCAGCTTTAGAAATGATGGGAGCAATTTGGTCCGCGCACGTTCTATGTCATGCGCTTCCAGCAGCGCCTGCGCCAGTTTGAACGCCACACCGGCTCCGCACAGGTGCTTGCAGGGGTAACTGCAATCCTCCTGATTGGGGTTGAGCACCGCCAGTGCGGCAGGCAAACCCAGCAAAGCGTCAGGCAGGTGATGATCGGTAATTATGAGGTCAAGACCGAGCCGCTGCGCTTCCCCGGCTGCTTCAAACGCGCGCACGCCGTTGTCCACGCTGATGACCAGTTGCACCCCATCGAGCGCAGCCTGCGAGAGTTGCGGCGCCTGCATGCCGTAGCCGTCGCGGAGCCGGTGCGGAACATGAAAGCGGCAGACGCCTCCGAGCATTTCGATGGCAGTTTTGAGCAGAACGACGGCGAGCGTGCCATCCACGTCATAGTCGCCATAGACGAGCACAATCTGCTTTTCCGCAATGGCCCGCTGAATACGCGCGACGGCAGCTCGCATGCCGTGCATAGCGTATGGATCATGGATCGAACCCAATTGCGGCGAAAGGAATGCTTCGGCTTCCGCTGGCGTGTAGACGCCGCGGGCGCAAAGAAGGCTGGCGATTTCCAAAGGAAGCGACCCGGTTCGCGCAAGTTCCCGTGCAACGGGCTGTGCCGGCGCAACGGTCCAGCGCTTCTGTAGTCTGATGGATGAGGCGGCGGTTAGCTGCTGGAGGGATTCTTCCGTGGGCGGCAGCGCGAGGACTCCGGGCGGCCCCACGTCTGCCGGCGAAGCATAAGCTTCATCCGTCACTCCTCGCCCTCATCATCATCCTCGTCGTAGGTGTCCTCAAAAAGCTCCTGCAAATGGTCGATCGTGTCGACGATTTCCCGGTAATTCTTGTACCATTCGGTCGCGGTCTCATGCACAAACAGGATTCCCTGGTGCGCGAACGCCAGCTCGATATGACCGAGTTTCCCGATCTGAAGAAAGAGGTCGTTTACCTTTTCCAGCTCGGGGCCAAACGACTCCGCGCCGGTCACATGCTGCAGCTCATGCATCAGCAATTCCAGCATGTCCTTTTCCAGCAGATCTTCGCCAATGCACACCATGGGGGCGCCCACGGATTTCGCCATTTCGACAAAGTCCTTCCAGCTCTCCTTGGCAGTTTGGGGCGACCCTTCCAGGGGCTCGGGATCGTTCCACCAGATGCGCGGTGTCTCCTCCGGAATCAATGCGGGGAAGTGGCGCATTCCGTGGCCTTCAATGAAGGCGATCATGTCGTCTTTCAGGTGCAGCAGGTTATCGGAACTCATTCCTAATATCGTAGACCCACTCACGCTTTATGATGAATAGAAACGGGGCGAATTTTCCGCACCTGTTCCCCCGGCAAGACGCCAGAGCGGCAATCCAGGCTCCGGCTAAAAACGACGGCTGCACCTGTGCTATAGTCCGAAGGGAATCATGAATTTTTCAAGAGAATATGTGGGGTATCTCGGAAGGCGCACGATCAAGCACCTGATCGATGCGAATATGATCCGCACCGGCAATGTGGAGGTGCTGAACGCGCGTGTGCAGGCCGCTCTGCTGGATGAGATGATGCTGGAGGACCGGATCAATGAAGAAGTCCGGTTGATCATGGAAGCTTATCAGGAAGAGATGCGTCGCACCGGGGCAAGCTATCCTGAAATGTTCAAAAAGATCAAGCAGGAACTGGCTCGTAAATACAAGGCGATATTGTGAGAATTTCACCCGACAAGCTGAATAAACTCGCGCATGTCATTGCCGATACACTGGCGGACACAGACGAATGTGAGTTCCGCGAGGACCGCAATACCATCCGCCAGGAGGCTCGGCGCACGCTGGAAAAGCTTTTCGCGGAAGAGTTGAAGATTGACCAGTATGCGCGCAACAAGGTCCAGTCCCACAAGAGAAATATTCCCGAGGGAAGCCAGGAATGGGACATTCTGTACCGCAAGTACTATCAGGAAGAAGTGAAAAAGCTGGGCCTCTAAAACAACTCCACATCGTCGAGAAGCTATTCCACGAGGGATCGCTGCTGCGTTATCCGCTCCGGCATTGTGACCCGCAGTTGCGTCCGCTATAGTGGAAGAGGTACATGGCGCTATCGTCTAGGGGTTAGGACGTGAGATTCTCAATCTTAAAACACGGGTTCGATTCCCGTTAGCGCTACCAGCTATCCTCCGCTAAAGCCTGCTAAATCATCAGGCTTTGCTTTTGCTGGAAAATCTTCATAGCGCGTGCTGGTGGCACAAAGCGCGAATTCTGTGGCACAACCTGTGGCACAGTCCATCCGGCCATGCTGGGTGCTTCGGCGCTTCGCATGGTTCGAATCCGAACACTCCATAGCAAAGCGGACGTAGCACCGGATGAAGCGCAAACGCGCAGAAAACGACTGAGAGTGCTTGCAGGCCCGCTGCCCACCCCACCCCTGAATTTTGCTTCTCGCGATGAGCGTGTCCAAGCGGCGCAAGCAAAATTTTTCATAAATTTTCCGACCGCGTGGAATGTGCACCAAGATTTTAGGGCCTCCCGCATAGCGGACGGCTGCGCCAGTCTACGTCTTAATTGCCGAGCCAGTGCTCAACGAATGGCCACCGCTGTTGTAATCTGCTCTGCAAGGTTCATCCCATCCTTGACCTTTTCCGCCATGAGAAAAAGAGCCTTGCCGCCGCTTCGATCCGCCCAAAGTGCGCCCAGCTTGCGCTTTTCGCTGGAATCATCGTTGGTTGCGTAGGCATCGCCCTTGTACTCCACCGCCAAGACGCGCCCGTCGTGCAACTGTGCCACAAAATCAGGATAGAAAAGGTCAGTGGAAGTCTGGAGCGAAAACGATGCGCCCTCTTTCTTGGCAACGTTTCGTACCCAAGTCTTTACGGCTGAGTGCCGGTCAATCTCTACGGAGCACTCGAATTCCTCGCCCTTTGGCTCCAATTCGCCCGGAAGCGGATAGTAATGGTGTTTGAACTTCCACCCGCCGGAATACCACCAACTCGCCGGGTAATCGTCAGGCTTGTAGTGGAAGGCAAATTCTTCACTTGATTGGACTTTGGCCTCGGGCCCGAAAAGCAATTCCTGCCAGCCCCGTTTCCGGGCATCTTTGCGCGCCTGCGCAATCAATTCCGCCAGCTTGCGGGCAAGAATGAACTTGGCCCACACCAGGGTTGATAAGGTGTGGCTCTTGATAAGTCCCGTCACGGCTTGCAAAATCCATGCCGTCATGGTCTGTTGCGTCACGTCTGGCTGGCGCACCTGTTTATCGAGCCATCGCACCAGGTCTAAGTCCGTCTGTTCCGTTGGCAGCAAATTCAGATCTAGCTGTTCGGTGTGCTTGGAATGAATAACTACCCGGTTGCCTTCAATATCCAACTCGAAAGTTTTCGAAGCGTCATCGTATTCGAATCGGGACAGGTCCGCCGGATAGTCCAGCAGATTCCACTCCGCTGCCTCAAGGACCAGCTCTTCATCCACCAGCGCAAGCTCTCCCTGATATTCCGCACAGAGCCCGGGAACAGTGAAAACCACGCCGCGCTGCGATGGGGAAAGCAGTCTCTCGGATGCAGCCCGATACTCTGCAATCTTGCGTTGTACCTCTGCTCTTACGGGCGCTGGTGCGGCGGCAATCAACGCATTCTCCACTGCTGGCGCAATGTCTCCCCGGACCTCCACCACCACCTGCCCCGGCGCAATCTCGGTAACTGTGACCGCTTGCCTCTCATGGTCTGCAAGCCCGGAAAGGTCCGGGGAATGCTCTACGGTCAACGTAAGGACCGGCGCAGCGGAGGGGAACAGCGGTAGGTCCGCTTGCACTTCTTCGATGTACTGCTTTGCCTCTGCTTCTTCAAAGCCCATTGCGATCAGGCTGTCCGCCAGTTCACGCGCCGCCTTGCCAAAGCTGAGGCTGGAGACGTGAGCATAGGCTTTGTTCAACTCCGGAACGGCGCGCCGCTTCGCATAAGGCATCCGCAACACGCGGCCCAGCAATTGCTCCACCTCTTTGCTGTTGTGAATGTTCGCCGTGGAACAAAACACATAGGCGAAAGAACAGTCCCATCCCTCTTTCAACGCCTGTACGGTAATCACAATTTCAGTCGGGCAGGTCCGCTCAAACAGATTGATATTGTCCAGTTCGCGCTGGTTTCCGGTGGCCACGGCAATCTGCTCTCCTGGCACCTTTTCCGTCTCTAGCAAGTATTGCTTCACGACCTCCACATTGGCGGACTTGTCTTTGCTCTCCGCCTGTATCAGCAGAATGGGGCGGATATAGTCAGGCTCCCGCATGGCAAACTCTGCCAGCCGCTTGCGAGTGCGCAGCGCATCGCTCACGGTCTCCTGCCATGAGGCCGGGTGTTCCTTCAGCACGATGGGCAGCTTAATCATTGCCTCTGCCTTCAAATCCGAAGCAGAGACGCGGAACAGCACGTTGCTTCCTGTCTGTGTGCTGGTGTCTGGGGTGGCCGTCAACTCCACAATGCAGGATGGAGAGACATTCCGCAGTGCGGCAAAGCTCAGGGCAGTTCGGACGTTGTGCGCCTCATCCACAATCACCATCGGATGATGCAGCTTCATCAGGTTCGCGAAGCTGTACTTCACCTTCCCTGCATTTGGCCCGTCAGTGATTTTCTCCAGTCCGGTCTGGTTCAGGCTCAGCCGCGTGAAGTGATCTTCCAGCGCCTCTTTATGTGCGTATACATCCCGGCTGTCGGTCTTCTCCACGCGCAAGGTTTGGATGGTTCCCACCACTAGGCAGACGCCTTGTGCAATGTCAGCCGGACGAATGTTATCAATCTCGTCAATATCGAAGATGCGGACGCGGCCCTCAAATGCCTCATCCAGAGCAATACGGTACGGGTGCGCTGTGTTCTTCAATGCCTCTGCCGTTTGTATGCGGATGGTGTTGGATGGCACCAGCCACAGCACCAGCGGATAATCCTTTTCGATATAGCTTTGCGCGGCCACGCGGATGGCATAAGCTCCCAGAATTGTTTTCCCGCCGCCGGTTGGAAGCCGCAGACAAACGTAGGGAACACCTTCCAGCCCTTGAACCGGGCGATACGCGGGAGTATGGCCCGAAGGCGTCCGAGCCACATCCACGAACGCCTGCCAGGGATCATTGTTCAAGCGCACTTGTTTCAGATATTCGCGGAGCTTGTCCAGTGCGGCAATCTGAAAATCTTTTAGCTCAAATTCCATCCCGTTCCCTTCTCCTATCGCGCTTTCACGTCATAGGGCGTCTGCTTGAAAACGATGCCAAACTGTTTCAGCGTGGCCGTACTCAACCGAGAGCTTTCCCCATAGATCACCTTTGGCCCATCATGCGCCGGTAGCTCACTCAGCACCTTGCGCGTCAATACGTTGCCTCTATCGGCCCGTTTATCGCCCAGAATGCCGTTGTAGAGCAGGTAATAGGCTGTATCGCAATGCTTGCCCAGCAAAGGCGAACGTTTGCGTTTCTGGTGGATGGGCGTTCGCGTCTCCGCAAACCAGATGTGCGCGGCCAAATGGTCAAAGCGAATGGAAGGATGAATATGCCCCTGTTCATCGAAGACTTGACTGCCCAGCCGGTAGAATCGGAATCCGCCGCCACCTTGCCAGCCCACAGCCTCCGAGACTCCACCTTGCTCTCCTTCTACCACCTTGCGGAGGCGCGGAACGCAATGTGTCTCCGCGTGCTCGCCCATCTCAATGCCGATGTAACTGCGGCCCATCTTGTGTGCAACGGCCGCCGTAGTGCCGGAACCGAGAAAGCTGTCGAGGACAGTTTCGCCTGGACTGGATGCGATCTCGATGATCCGCTTAAGAAGGCCCTCTGGTTTTGGTGTCTCAAATGAGGCTTTCTCTCCGAAAAGAATCTCCAGTTCTCGTGCGGCGTGCTGATTTAGGCCTACATCATCCCAGATGGAGGGCGCGGTCATCCCAGACTTTGCTTCTGACTTGAATAGCTTGCGCATTGGGGTGCCAGCCTTCCCGTCTTTGCCCCAAAAGAAGCGGCGTTCGGCCACCATCGCCAGCATGTCTTCTCTCTTGTAAACCCAACATCGACCTTTTCTAGGAAAAACGTCCTCGCCAGTGAAGGGGTTTCTTACCGGGTAAACCAAGCTCTCTACGTAACGCCCGCCCTTTGCGTTCCCAGTCGAGTCAATCTTCCGGAATGGG
>JAJZIF010000079.1 GCA_021810735.1 Acidobacteriota bacterium | reverse complement strand
TTCTGCCGGGGCTGCTCGGCGTGATCCAAGCGACGGAAGTGATCAAGCTGATCCTGGGCAAGGGTGAGCCTCTGGTTGGCCGGCTGCTGCTGGTGGATTCGCTGAACATGAAGTTCCGCGAGCTGAAGCTGCGCAAGAACCCGGAGTGCCCGGTTTGCGGGACGAATCCCACGGTGACGGAGCTGATCGACTACCAGCAGTTCTGCGGAATTCAGCCGCCGGCGCCGCCGGCCGCGGTGCAGAACGGGATTCCGCAGATGACGGTGCAGGACCTGAAACGCAAGATGGATGCGGGCGAGGAGTTCTTCCTGCTGGACGTGCGCGAACCGCACGAGTTCCAGATTGCGAACCTGCAGGGCTACCTGATTCCGGTGGGAGAACTGCCGGGCCGCGTGAACGAGCTGGAGGAGGTGCGGCAGGCGGGGCAGGAGATCGTCGTCCACTGCAAGAGCGGAGGGCGCAGCCAGAAAGCTGCGGAGTTCCTGCAGCAGCAGGGCTTCAAGAACGTGGCGAATGTGGCCGGCGGGATTCTTGCCTGGGCCGGGGAGATTGATCCTTCCGTGCCTAAGTATTAGAGCGGCCGGTTAGCTGTAAAACGGCTGGGGAAGAAGCGGCCAGTAAAAGCGGGAACGGCGCGAATGCTTCGCGCCGTTCTTATTTTGTGGCCTCCGCGGCGGGGTATAGCATTTTCGGAAATACTGTAGTCTCCAGACAGCGGACCGGAGCCGCCATTCTTCTCTGGAATGGCGGAGTGTACATGGTACCGCCGGTCTACATCTATTCCGAAAATGCTTTAGCGTCGGACTTACGCAGGGAACTGCGGATTCTTCGACTGCGGCGCCGAAGCGCCTCCGCTCAGGACGACAATTCTCTTTGATTGATCTATTTTGACAGCAGCAAAGGGTGCTCACGACCTGCGGCTCACAACCGCTGGGAGCGTTGGACGTCGCGGACGCCGGGCAGCCGGCGCAGGCCCTGGACGAGGCGGTTGAGGTGGGCTACGTCCTCGGCTTCGACGACGAATTCGACAATGGCGTCGCCGTTCTGGTCCTGGCGGGAGTCGACGGTGCGGATGTTGGTGTTTTCGTCGCTGATCAGAGCCGTCATTTCCTTGAGCATGCCGGTGCGGTCGTCACAGTAGACGGTGAGGCGCACGGGGTAGGTATTCTGGCGGCCGGCTTTTGACTCAACGGCGTGCGCCCACTCGACGGCGATGCGGCGATCGGACTCGTAGAGCAGGTTCTGCACATTGGGGCAGTTGCGGGCATGCACGGCGACACCTTTGCCGCGTGTGACGTAGCCGACGATCTCGTCGCCGCGGATGGGGTTGCAGCAGCGGGCGCGGTAGACAAGCAGCTCGTTTTGCCCTTCGACCTGCAGCGAGTCGCCGCCGGAGGCACGGCGCGAGGCCTCCTGCGCATTGGGCTTGATGGTGGGTGTTTCGGTTTCCGCCGGCTGCTGCTGCACGAGCGCCGGCGACAGGCGGTGCAGCACCTGCCGCGCCGAGTATTTGCCGAAGCCGATGGCGGCGAACAGGTCGTTGGGCGCGGCCACGCTGTAGTCGTTGGCGACGCGGGCATAGTCGGAGTCATCAAACTTGCCGAGCGAAACCTTGTACTTGCGGGCTTCGCGCTCGAGCAGCTTGTGGCCAATGTCAATGGCGCGTTCGCGCTGGTGCTCGTTGAGCCAGTGCTTGATCTTGTTACGGGCGCGGGAGCTCTTGACGAAGCTGAGCCAGTCGCGGCTGGGGGTATGGCCGTTCTGGGTGATGACTTCGACGATGTCGCCGTTGCGCAGCTTGGAGCGCAGCGGCACGATGCGGCCGTTGACGCGCGCGCCGGTGCAGGAGTGGCCCACCTCGGTGTGGATGGAATAGGCGAAGTCGAGGGGACTGGCATCCTTGGGCAGCACGACGACTTTGCCCTTGGGCGTGAAGGTGTAGACCTCCTCCGGATACAGATCGATCTTGAGGGTGGAGAGGAAGTCGCTCGAATCCTTCATTTCGCGCTGCCACTCGACAAGCTGGCGAACCCAGGCGAGGCGCTGCTCGTCGCGCGGGCTGATGACGCCGCCTGCCTTGTATTTCCAATGCGCGGCGATGCCTTCTTCGGCGACGCGGTGCATCTCCTCAGTGCGGATCTGAACCTCGAACTGGTGGCCGCCTTCGCCCATCACGGTGGTGTGCAGGGACTGGTACATATTGGGCCGCGGCATGGCGATGAAGTCCTTGATGCGCCCGGGCACGGGCCGCCAGATGGAGTGGATGAGGCCGAGCACGGCGTAGCAGTCCTGCTCGCTGGTGGTGATGACGCGGAGGGCCAGAAGGTCGTAGAGCTGGTCGAGCCGGGAGTGCGCCTTCTGCAACTTGTTGTGGATGCTGTAGATGCGCTTGATTCGCCACTGGACGCGCGCCTGAATCTTGTTTTCCTTGAGCTTGTCGACAAGAAGCGATTCGACGCCGGCGAGGAACTGCTCGCCTTCGGATCGGCGCTCTTCGACGGCCTCCTGCAACTGCTTGTAGCTGTAAGGGTCGACATAGCGGAAGGCAAGATCTTCAAGCTCGCCGCGCAGTTTGCCCATGCCGAGGCGGTGCGCGAGCGGCGCGTAAATGTCGAGGGTTTCCTGCGCGATAGCCTGCTGGCGGTTGGGCGGCAGGTGTTCCAGGGTGCGCATGTTGTGGAGGCGGTCGGCCAGTTTGATGACGACCACGCGGACATCGCTGACCATGGCCAGCAGCATCTTGCGAACGTTCTCGGCCTGGCGGTCTTCGCGGTTGGCGAACTGGATTTTGTCGATCTTGGTGACGCCGTCAACGATGTGGGCGACCTGCTCGCCAAACTGGCTGGCGATTTCAGCGGTGGTGACGGGGGTGTCTTCGACCGCGTCGTGGAGCAGGCCGGCGGCGATGGCGGTCGCATCGAGCTTCATCTCCGCCAGAACCAGGGCGACCTCGAGGGGGTGCAGCACGAAGGGTTCGCCGGAGGCACGCAACTGCCCTTCATGATGCTGGAGGCAGAAGGCCCAGGCACGGCGGATAATGTCCAGATCGTCACTGGGGCGATTGGCCCGCACCGTCTCCAGCAGCGCGTCAAACTTGCGCGCCAGCAGGTCTGGCTCGTGGGTTTGGGCCGGCGTGTTTGGCTGGACGGTCGCCATACTTCATTATAGGCGCGTTAGCAGTCAAACATTATTGAGTGAATGCAACCCGCGAGGCCGGGTAGAGGGATTTGTTACGGGATGAAAGGAACTTCGGGGCGTCTAGGAAGCAGGTTTCGCGGGCGACTGGGCGGCTTTTTTGCGGCTGAGGACGAACTCGTTGTCGCGGCCCCGGCTTCCGCTTGAGGCCTTGTCGATACGGCGCCAGAAAGCCACGAAGTAATCCGTGGCGGAGATGACGGAGATAGCGGCCATCCAGTAAATGCTGACGAAGGCGATCAGGTGCACAGGCAGGATGAACCAGCCAAACTGCCACAGGTACCAGCCGTGGGCAAGGATGACGGCCACGACCGAGATGATCTGCATGACGGTCTTGAGCTTGCCGAGGTCGCTGGCCTGGATGGTAAATCCCTCGGTGGAGGCAATGGATCGCAAGCCGTTGATGAGGAATTCGCGGCCGACGATGATGACGACGATCCAGGGTTTGACGATATTGGGTTCGTACTCGACCAGGGTGATGAAGGCGGCGGTGATGAGGAGCTTGTCGGCCAGGGGATCGAGCAGCATGCCCATGGTGGTGATCTGGCCGCGCCTGCGGGCAAGGTAGCCGTCGATTCCGTCGGAGATGGAGATGAGAATGAAAAACAGAGACGCCACCACCTCCTGCCCGCCGTGCCAGCCCAGGTGCGGGAAATAAGGCGAGAGGATCCAGAGCAGTACCGGAACGGAGAAGATACGGCCCAAGGTGATGGAGTTAGGGAGATTCACAAAACAGCCCGATCGAATTCTGATTGTGACTATGCTAACCCGAAGCAGCTAAGTGCGTCTGTGGGCGCGTTAATGACCGATACGGGAAGCAATGCGTAAGGGGTGACGGAAACGCCACCCCTTTGCACCGTGCGATGCTGCAATTCCCAGTACTCCGCCGTGCGCATCACGCCGCTTCAGGCGTAGATGCCGCGCTGCTTGATGGTGAAGGCCACGCGGTCAATCGCCAGCATGTAGGCCGCAATGCGGTTGTTGACGCCGTGGGCTTCAGAGTAACGGACGACATCGTCGAAGGCCTCGGAGAGGATGAGATCGAGCCGCTCGTTGACCATCGCCTCCGGCCAGAAGTAGCCCTGGCGATCCTGCACCCACTCGAAGTAGGAGGCTGTCACGCCGCCGGCGTTGGCAAGAATGTCAGGGATGATGAAGACCTTCTTTTCGCCGAGGATTTCATCGGCAACGGTCGTCGTTGGCCCGTTTGCACCCTCGCAGACAATCTTTGCCTGGATGCGGTCGGCGTTGCGGCTGGTGATGACATTTTCCGTCGCCGCCGGAATCAGGATGTCGCACTCCGAGCAGATGAGCTCGGCGGAGTCAGCGGCCTCGGCGCCGTGGAAGCTGAGGATGGAGCCGTTACGGTCCTTGTATTCAAGGAGGGCTTCAATGTCGATGCCGTCGGCATTGAAAAGACCACCATCGTACTCGGCGATGCCGATGATCTTGTAGCCCTTCTGCCGCATGATCTGGGCCGCGTTGGAGCCCACATTGCCAAAGCCCTGGATGATGACGCGACAGCCGTCCTGCTGCATGCCCAGATGCTTGAGCGCCTGATCGCAGACCACGCTGACGCCGCGCCCGGTCGCCTGCCTGCGTCCGCGAGAGCCGCCGATGTTGATGGGCTTGCCGGTGACGACGCTGGTGACCGTCTGGCGCATGTGCATGGAGAAGGTATCCATGATCCACGCCATCACCTGCTCATTGGTGTTGACGTCGGGCGCGGGCACGTCCTTTTCCGGGCCAAAGAACTCGATGAGCTCCGAAGTATAGCGGCGGGTGAGGCGCTCCAGCTCGCCCATGGACATCTTTTTGGGGTCGCAGATGACGCCGCCCTTGGCGCCGCCGAAGGGAATGTTCACCACCGCGCACTTCCAGGTCATCCAGCTGGCGAGCGCGCGCATTTCATCGAGCGACACGTCTGGGGCGTAGCGAATGCCGCCCTTGGCCGGGCCGCGCGCAAACGAGTGCTGGACGCGGAAGCCGGTATACATCTCAATGCGGCCGTCGTCCATCGCCACGGGGAAGTGAACAATGACTTCTCGTGAGGGGTAGCGCAGCACACGCCATAAACCTTCGTCCAGGTTGAGCTTGCGTGCCGCAAAGTCGAATCGAGCCTCCTGGGCTTCCCAGGGATTGATTTCATGCTCGAGTGTGATCGTCGCCATGTGAATGACTCTCCGTTTCGGACCGACCATTTCCTGCTTCGGGGAACCGTTGTTCCGCCTCCGCTCGCGGTCTGCGCATCGGTCCAGCGCGCGCCGCGTCTCCAGAGCCCACCCGCCTCGGACCACAGCGTGGATCTGGCCAAACCTACCGAGTATAGGCCCGCAATGCGAGGTCGGCAAGGGGGCAGGTACCGCTTCGACCATCTGCCGCCGCGAGCTTGAAAAAACCCTTTTGCGTCTATGGGATATAGCTTGCACGTCTATGAGGTATCTATCGGACAATTGGTCCCATTCAAGAAATAAATTCCCCGGCATCAGGAAAAGATGAAGGGACGAAGAAGAAAAAGATGGATATGGGAGGCGCTTGCCGGGATGGATTGCGGGTATGAGAACAAGGAGGATGGCCTGATCTCAAGTGGTGAACTGGCACACGGGAAGGAATGAGGCCGGCATACGTTATGTTTCGGAACCCGAATAGCAAGAGCCGCATGGTGTCGTCGCTATTTGTAGTTGCGATTTTGTCCCTGGGGATGGGATGCGCGATTCTGGCCACTTCCCTGTTTCGCGCGGTGATTGCGAATCCGCTGCACATCGAGAGGCCGGGCAAGGTGTGCGTGATTCTGGGTGCTGGAGATGTTCCGTTCCATGACCGGGTGGAGTGGTGGGGTCAGGCCCGGGCGCTGCGGTACCTGGCGCTGTTTTCCGCGGGAGGCGCGAATTTCCACTCGGCGCGACTGCATGGCGGCGAGAGGATCGCGGCCAGTGGCGTGACGCGGGATTTCTTCAAGGTATTTGGGGTGCGCCCGATGCGCGGAGACGGCCTGAGCGGAGACGCCGCCGCGCAGGGCGAGACGGAAGCGGTGGTGAGCTACGGCTTCTGGAAAAGCGCCTACGGCGGCAGGGGCGCGATTGGCGACAGAATTGTTGTAAACGGCGTTCCGGCGATGGTGGTGGGGGTTGCGCCGAGGAGTTTTCGTTTTCCTGGCAATACAGAGGTGTGGGTGCACGATGACGCACAGAAACTGGCGATGACGCTGGGGACGGACCACAGGGCGGGCAAGCGGTTTTTTGGCTCGGCGATGATTGGGCGGCTGGCCGCCGGCGCAACCTTGCAGCAGGCGCAGGGGCAACTGCGGCTGCTGCAGCGGAAGGTGGCGAAGGCGTATTCGGCGCGACTGCACCTGAATTTTGGCGAGCCGGTGCGCGTGGAGTCGATGGATCGCGCAGTAGGACAGAGCAGCCGGTCGCGGATGCTGCTGATTGAAGGGATTGCGTATCTGCTGCTGATGATGACCTGCGTGAGCGTGAGCTGCCTTGGGCTGGCGCGCCTGCTGGGGCGGCGCAAGGAGCTTGCGATCCGGCTGGCGCTGGGCTCGAGCCGGGTGCGGATTCTGGCGCGGTATGCGCGGGGGATTCTGCTGCAGGCGGCTATGGCGACGGTGGGCGGGCTGCTCCTGGCGAGGCTGGGATTGAGCTTTATCGAGAACCGGTATGGAGCGATTGCGCCGTCGCTGCTGGGGGCGAAGATTGGCGCGGGAAACGCATTGAGCGCCTTTGCGGCCTGCCTTGCGTGCGTGGGGCTGATGGTAGTGGCGGTGAGCTGGGAGATTCGGCGCTGCCATCCGGTGGATTCCCTGAAGGACCTGCAGCAATCAGGAACGCCGATGCGGCATGGCTACGCACGCACGGTTCTGCTGCTTGCGCAGATTGGCATTACGGTTGCGCTGCTGGAGATTGCACTGGCCGCGGGGCACCACTACCTGACGCTGGCACGGGCGGACACGGGATTTACCGCGAAGCACACGGCGATAGCGACCCTAGCGCTGCCGGTGAATGCAAAGGGAAATCTGCAGCCGCAGAATGTACGGACGGAGATACTGGCGGCACTGCAGGGGAATGAGGAAGTGAGGGCGGTGGGCTTTACCTCACGTGTGCCGCTTGCGCCGGATGAGGAGGATGCCTATCTGTATGTGAACGGAGCGGGGATGGTGCATGAGAGCTCGTATAGCGGCGACTATTTTGAGGCGATGGGGATTCCGATTTTGAAGTGCGACGGCGTGGATGCGACGAGCCCGAGGGTGGTGATTGACGAGTCGCTGGCGCGGAGACCGGGCGCGGCGCCGCTGCACTGCGGCTCGCAGATATTGATTGACGGCGAGAAGGAATACAGGCAGGTGGCGGCGATTGTGGGAGACGTGAAGATGGCGGCGCTGAGCGATGCGTCCGCGCCGCAGATTTACCTGCCTTATTCGCAGCCGTATCGCGGGATGGAGTGGGGTAGCACCTTCACGATGGTGCTGCAGCCTGCGCGCGGGGACGCAACGGAGGGGCAGAGGTTGATTACGCGCGCGGTGAGCGGCGTGAGCGGCACGATTCAACTGACGGACAGGCGAAGCGGGAGCAGACTAGCGGCGAACTCGATTGCCGGAGACAGGACCGAGGCGGAGTTGATTGCGCTTGTGTCCTTGTTTACGGCGCTGCTTGCCTTTACAGGGCTGGCGGCAAGCCTGAGTTATTGGGTGATGTCGCGGTATCACGAACTGGGCATCCGGAGGGCACTGGGCGCTCAAGATGGGCACATTGCGGCTCTGATTGGGCGGGTATCGATGTTGATGCTGTGCGGCGGATTGCTTTCGGGATTGGCGATTTCAGTGGCTCTGGATCGGTTTATCGGGAGTATCTGGCGGGAGTTCGGCGCGATTCCGCTGGCGACCACAGCAGAAGCGGCGGGCATTGCGGCGTTGGCGGTGATTCTGGCGAGCCTGATTCCCTTGCGGCTGGCGCTGCGCGTGGAACCGATGGACCTGATGCGTCAGTAGCGGCGGGAAGCGCATTGAGAAGTACGGAGTGGGCCTGTACCATGATGGGAAACAGGCTCGTCCGCAGGACGCAGCGCGGGCCGTTCCAGCCAAATTATGCCATCGACCTCGTTGCCCTCCAGTTCGGATTTCATGCGCCTGGCGCGCAAGCATACCCTGATTCCTCTGTATCGGACGCTGGACGCCGATCTGGAGACGCCGGTGGGCGCATTCTTGCGCCTGGCGGCGGCTGAGCCGGAGTGTTTCCTGCTCGAATCGGTGGAAGGCGGCGAAAAAATCGGCCGCTATACCTATATTGGCGTGCGACCGTACCGGCGCATTGTTTCGCGCGGACGTTCCATTTCGATGACAGAGGATGGAACAACACAGCAGATCGAGGGAGATATCTTCGAGGTGCTGAAGGAGGCGCTGGCCGGGCACTCGCCCGCCGTTCTGGAGGGACTGCCGCCATTTACCGCCGGAGCCGTGGGCTACTTCAGCTACGACGTGGTGCGGCAGATCGAAAGGCTGCCGGAGCTCGCCGTGGACGAGCTCGAGATGCCGGACGCCTGCCTGATGTTCTTTGACGAGGTGCTGGCCTTCGATCACGTTCGCAAAGAGATGCTGCTGATGGTGACGGCGGACCTGAAGAAGCAGAAGCCGCAAGAGGCCTATGCCGAGGCGCTGCGGCGGCTGGACCGCTTCGAGAAGCGGCTGCGGGCTCCGCTGCCGAAGCTGAAAAAGAAAACCGTAAGCGGCAAGCTGAAGATCGAATACCGCACACGGAAGAAGGATTTCCTCAAGGCCGTGGAGCGCACCAAGGAATATATCGCGGCGGGGGACATCTTTCAGGCCGTGATTTCGCAGCGCTTTGACGTGGAGCCGGGCGTGGAGCCGTTTGCCATTTACCGCGCGCTGCGGATCGTGAATCCGTCGCCGTTCATGTACTTTTTGCGCAGCCTGCAGCCGGCAAACGCCAGGAGCAGGAAGCTGGAGACGGCGCACATCGTGGGCTCTTCGCCGGAGCTGCTGGTGCGCGTGCAAAACGGGCAGGTAGAGTATCGGCCAATTGCCGGGACGCGGCCGCGCGGCGCGGATGAGGCTACGGACCGGGCGATTGAGCAGGAGTTGCTAGCCGACGAAAAGGAACGCGCCGAGCACGTGATGCTGGTGGACCTGGGCCGCAACGACGTGGGCCGCGTGAGCGAGTACGGCACGGTGAAGCTGGGCGAGCTGATGCGCGTGGAGCGCTATTCGCACGTGATGCACCTGGTGAGCGACGTGACCGGCACGCTGCGCAAGGGCATGAACGCCGTGGATGCGCTGCGGTCGTGCTTCCCGGCCGGAACGCTGAGCGGCGCGCCGAAGATTCGCGCGATGGAAATTATCGAGGAGATGGAGCCGGCGCGGCGGGGGATTTACGGAGGCTGCGTGCTGTATGCGGATTTCTCGGGCAATCTGACCTCGTGCATTGCGATTCGGACGCTGCTGATGAAAGGCCGCAAGGGCTACCTGCAGGCCGGCGGCGGGATCGTGGCGGATTCGGTTCCGGAAAAGGAATACGAAGAGAGCGTGAACAAGGCGAAGGCCGTGGTGCGGGCGATCGAGCGGGCGCGGGGGTAAGGGGACGGGGCGGCGAGCAGTCCTTAGCGCCGCTCGCGGGCATGCCAGAGGCGAAGGATCGTCACAGCATCATTCTTCACTTCGTATCGCACTTCATAGGGACCGATAAAGATTCGCCTGACATGCCGAGGATCGTATTTTTCCAGACGCTCCCCCATTTGAGGGAACTGACTGAGGCGTGCAGTTCCTGCGCGAATGCCTTCGAGCATGCCGGCTGCGATGACAGGATTGTCCGAGGCAATGAATTCATAAAGCCGGGCCGCATCTTTGAGAGCCGGCCTGGTCCATTGAATATTCATACGATGGGAGGCGGCAGAGGCTTGTTCGTGCCAAGGCTGCGAATCCATTTTTCGACTTCCTCATGAGGGACGACATGGCCTGCGTCGGCTTCGGCCAACCCCTCCAGCGTCATCTGGTGGCGGAGTTCTTCCTCGTCCATCCAGGCAATGAGGGCCTGCTTCACGATCCAGCCGCGAGGCCTTTCGAGTTGCTCGGCAAGCTGATCCACCTTCAAGGCAAGTTCAGCAGGCACGTGCGCCGTCAGCACACGGGTTTCCGGTTTGCGCCTGGCATTGGATTGATTTTTCATCATTTTGATTATATTTGATTGGAGTTAAATCGGACAGACTGAATGTGCCTGGCAAAGCCACTGCTTCCCTGCATCGCATTACACTAAGACCAGCCGTATGATCCTCGTCCTCGACAACTACGATTCGTTTACCTACAACCTGGTCCAGTACATGGGGGAGCTGGGTGCGGAGATGGAGATTCGCCGCAACGACCAGATCACCGTGGAAGAGGCCGAGGCGATGTCGCCGGAGCGGATTCTGATTTCGCCCGGGCCGTGCACGCCGCAGGAGGCGGGCATCAGCATTCCGTTGATTCAGCGGTTTGCGGGCAAGGCGCCGATCCTGGGCGTTTGCCTGGGGCACCAGGCGATTGGCGCGGCTTTTGGCGGCAAGGTGGTGCGGGCGAAAAAGCTGATGCACGGCAAAACAAGCGAAGTGGAGCACGACGGCAGAACCATCTTCACGGGCATTGCCACGCCGATGACCTGCACGCGCTACCACTCGCTGATTGTGCAGGAAAAGGGATTG
Source organism: Acidobacteriota bacterium (assembly GCA_021810735.1). The sequence goes on along the minus strand of JAJZIF010000079.1, from coordinate 261 downwards.
CCGAAGACGCTGGAGGTTTCCGCGCGGACGGCCGACGGCACCATCATGGGGCTGCGGCATCGGGAGTTTCCCGTGGAGGGCGTGCAGTTTCACCCGGAAAGCGCGCTGACGGCGGACGGCAAGCAACTGATTCGGAATTTTCTGGAGCTGTAACGCAGTGAACCGTCATCGCACCGCAAGCAGCAGAGCGCGTGAGATGAACCCTGTGCGGGTGTGTGCGCTGATCGCGGCGCTGACGTCGTGTCCGGTTTGGGCGCAGGC
>JAJZIF010000078.1 GCA_021810735.1 Acidobacteriota bacterium | reverse complement strand
AACATTCGATGAAAAAATAGGGCTGGTGCAACGTGTCTGTGCGCCGACTTCGGGCAGGACTTTTCAGGTTCCGGAGACCAAATCCGGACGGTCAGCCATGCGGTTCGAACCGCAAAAGGACATGGTCCGGCGGCTCCGCGGTAGCCGGCACCCCCGCCAAGGTGGGAACCCGCCAGTCTGCGGCCATCAGGGTCTCCGGAGCGTAGGTACTCAGCACTGCCAGCACCGGACAGCCAGCCGCCTTTCCCGACGCAACTCCGGCGGGCGCATCTTCCACCACCAGGCATTCCCCAGGCGCGGCACCCAGCAACGCTGCCCCATGCCGGTACGGCTCTGGGTGCGGCTTTCCCTGGGTGACCGTTTCCGCAGTAACAAAATGCCTGGGAATGGGAATTCCGGCATGCGCCATGCGGTTCCGCGCCAGCCGCTCAGTTGCAGAAGTAACCACAGCCCAGGAGCCTTCCGGCAACGCAGCCAGCAACTCCCGCACGCCCGGCAAGACAACCAGGCCTTCGTTGTCTTCCACTTCCATGTCTTCTATCACTCGAAGCTCATCCTGATCGTCCAGGTCGGGGCGCAAGGCGCGCACCGTCTCGATGGCTCGCCGGCCGTGCGCCATATGAATGGCCATCTCCGGGTCGAGCCCGCGCGAGATGGCATACCGCTGCCAGCTTCGTTCTACCGAGCCGATGGAACTCATCAATACGCCATCCATGTCGAACAGCACGCCGCGAACCCGCAGATCCACTCTCATCGAGGACCGCCTGACTGCAGCGCAAAGTCACGGCCTGCGTCCAGCAGAAGCCCGACTGCGGCCGGAGAGCAGGATTCCGCATAAATCCGCAGCAGCGGTTCCGTCCCGGAGGCGCGCAGCAGCAGCCAGCTTTCCGCCGCATTCGGCAGCGTTGCAGCCTGTGGATTGCGCAGGAAAAATTTGATGCCATCAACAGTCTCAACACGGTCCACAGGCATTCCGGCAAAGAACTTCACTCCGGCCCGGGCGCGCGCGATGGCCGCGTTTTTTGTTTCATCGTCAATGTGCAGATCGATCCGGTCATAGTGATGCTCGCCATATTCCCGCTGCAATTTCGCAACCAACTGTCCCAGCGTCTTGTTTTCGTCGGCCATCACGTTGGCCAGCAACAGTGCATTCAACAGACCATCCCGCTCCGGCAAATGCCGCGCGCTCCCAATCCCGCCTGATTCCTCTCCGCCAATCAAAATCTCCCCTTGCAGCATCAGGTCGCAGATATGTTTGAAACCGATGCCAACTTCATGCAATTTTCGACCGTGCCGGGCACAGATGCGGTCCACCATGCGCGTCGTGTTGAATGTCCGCACCACCTCGCCCGGCCACTGCTTGCGCTCAATCATCCAGCTCAGCAGAATCGCGAAGATCTTATGCGCGTCCACGATATTGCCATCTTCATCCACAGCGCCGATGCGGTCCGCATCCCCATCCGTCGCCAGTCCGGCCTGGCAATGCTGTTCGGCGACTGCCTGTTGTAAGGCCCGAAGATGCGGCTGAATCGGTTCTGGATTGATTCCTGGAAACAGCGGATCGTGTTCCCCATGAATTTCGATATATGGAATATTCCAACGGGAAAAAATACCCGCCAGAATGCCCGCGCCCGCTCCATACATGGAGTCGATGGCGAATTTGTATCCGCTCGACGCGATCTTCCCGAGATCGACGAAACGCGCAATCGCCTGAATGTAATTCGGAAGAAAATCCACGCGCGCGATCGCCGCGGCCTGCGCCGCCCGCGACAGCGGCTTGCCCAGATACGATTCGATCGCCGCCATCATGGAAGGCTTGCCGGAGCCGCCGTAGCTGGCTTTGAACTTCACGCCATTCCACTGATACGGATTGTGGCTGGAAGTGATCATGATGCCACCAGCAGCGCCGCTTTCGCGCACCGCGAAGGACAGCGCCGGCGTGGGCGTAATGCCGCTGGCCAGCTGCACAGGAATGCCCGCGAACGCCAGCACCTCCGCCGCGGTCTGGGCAAAGCGATCCGACCCAAAGCGGGTATCGTACGCAATGCAAACGCCGTGGCTTGGATCTTCCTCCACCAAAATATAATTCGCAATCGCGCTGGCCGCCACGCGGAGATTGGCGAAAGTAAAGTCGTCCGCAATGATGCCACGCCAGCCATCGGTGCCGAATTTCACGGGGCAGGAGCGGGGAGAATCCGTGGCTGTCACAGTTTCCATTCGAGGGGTCGATCAGATCAGTTTGTCTTGCTTGTCCTGCTGCAGTTGCTTGACCAGCTTGCCAACATCCTGGCATCCGCCGTGGGTTGTTATCAACAGCACATCGCCAGTTTCCACCACTACCAAATTGTCCACGCCCACCAATGCGACATGTTTTTGCGGCGCGTGTACGTAGTTGCCGTGGGACTCCAGAAGGCTCTGCGCCGCCGCCTCCATCACGTTGTCTCCGCCCTGCACGTGCTGGCCCTGGGAAAGCTTATGCTCGTACAGCGCAGCCCACGAACCAAGATCGTTCCATCCGAAATCCGCCGGCAGGCAATAGAGGCCTGAACGGTGCTCCCCTTTCGCCGAGCGGGGTTCGATAATCGCGTAATCGATGCTGATGTTCTCGCACTTCGGATACAACTCCGCGAAGGTCGATGCGAACCGCTCTGTACCGAACGTGCCGGCAATCTCTTCCAAATACGGCGCGGTCTCCGGCAGATGTTCCCGCACCGCGTTGGCAAGGGTGCGCGCCGTAGCCAGAAACATGCCGCTGTTCCAAAAATAATTTCCAGAGGCCACAAACTCTTCCGCGCGCTGCCGATTGGGCTTCTCCGTAAAGCGGCGAACGCGCAACGAAGACTCATCCAGCTTGTCGCCGGTCTCAATGTAGCCATAACCAGTCTCTGGTCGGCTTGGATTCACTCCCAGCACGATGATGTTGTCTCCGGCCACCGCCAAATCGCAACCCGTTCGCAGGACCTGCTCGAAACTTGCCGCTTTCTCGATGGTGTGATCGGCGGGAAACAGTCCAAGGACCGCCTCTGGAGCTTGCCGCTCCAGCAAAAAGGCCGCCAGTCCCGCCGCCGGCGCAGTGTTCCGGGGCACGGGCTCGGCCAGGACCTGCGCAGGAGGAAGATCAGGCAACTGCGCTGCCACCGCGGCCCGCAGCGACTCATTGGTAAGTATCCACATGCGGTCGCTGGTTGCCAGGGGAAGCAGTCGATCCACAGTCTGCTGCAACATGCTGCCTTCGCCATTCAGCGACAACAGCTGCTTTGGATAACTGCGCCGGCTGAGCGGCCAAAACCGTGTGCCGCTGCCACCGGCAAGAATGAAGGGTCGAAAATCAATATTGGGATTCAAGGTAGGTTTCATCGTAAACGAAACATGCGCTGTCGGCCTGAAGCAAACGTGCCCTTACGGCACTTTCACGCGAAAGTGAAACACTCCAGGTTTGCTTTTCTATTCAGAAACTGCTCGAAGAATTTCCATCGGCTCCGACGAAGTCATACTCCAGTCCGCGGTACACGCGGGCACCACAGCCAATTCGCCTCGCCGCAGATGCATCGGCGCTTCGCCGTTTGAGTGGAGTTCCCCAGCGCCTGCGGCAACGAAAATCAACTGCACCGAGCCCGTCTGAGATTGCCGCCGCACTGGAAGGGAAAACTTCACGGTGACATTCCCTTCTGCGAACCGTGTGCGATCGACGCGAAAATACTTGGACTGCACCAGCAACTCGCGCCTGACGCTTCCGGCCTGCGTGTCATCGCCGGGCTCCGGTTTCGGCTCTACCGTTCCTGCATCGGTATGCAGCCGGATTGCTTGCAGTCCATCCTTCAAGTGCAGCTCGCGCGGACGACCGTAATCGTACAGCCGATACGTCATGTCGGAATTCTGTTGCGTCTCCAGCACCACCACGCCAGGGAAAATAGCATGGACCGTTCCTGCGTCGACAAAGATCATCTCGCCTTTGCGAATGGGAACCGATTCGAGCAGAGCTTCCATGGTGTTGTTCTCGATGGACGCCTCAACCTCCGCGAGCGTGGTCCCCGGATGCAGCCCCAGTGCGACCGTCGCGCCGGGTTTCGCATCCAGCGCGTACCAGCATTCTGTTTTTCCGTGAGGCTCGCCATGTTCGCGCGCCATCGCATCGCCTGGATGCACCTGCACGCTCAGTTTTTCCTGCGGGAAAAGAACCTTCATCAACAACGGAAAACGCTCCTGCGCGTTGAGCGTGGGACCAAGCAGATCTTCCTGGTGCTCTTGAAACACGGTCGCGAGCGTCTTTCCTGTCAAAGGCCCTGTATCGACAACACTGCTATCCCCGCTCAGCCAGACTTCCCCAATCGGATCGCCAGCAACCTTGTTGTCATACCAGGGAGAGAGGTCCCGCACGCCCCAAATCATAGGGCGGAGCCAGGGACGCAGACGAAATGGCGAAAGACTTGGCATGGCGGATGTTTGACAGCAGGACCGAATCAGCCCAACTTCGCGAAAAAGGCTTTCATTCGTTTCACACCTTCGTCGATATCGGCATGGGACACGGCATAAGAGAGACGAATGTGCTCGGTAGTGCCGAAGGCTTCGCCGGGTACCGTCACCACATTGGCCTCGTGCAGCAGCCGCGTGGCTACCTCAGCCGCGCTGCTCACCCCTTTGCCGAAGAAGGCGGAAACGTCGGGATATACATAAAATGCGCCCTCGGGCACGGTGCAGCGAACGCCGGGAATCTCTCGCAGCCCGGCCAGAATCTGATCGCGCAAGGAAATGTAGTCCTTGCGCATCTCCTCCACGCATTGCTGCGATCCCGTCAACGCAGCCACGCAGGCCTTCTGCACGAAGCTTGCCGCGGACGACGTGCTCTGGCTTTGCAGCTTCGACATGGCCTGAATGATTGGCTTGGGCCCCAGCGCAAAACCGGCGCGCCAACCCGTCATCGCGTAGGTCTTCGACAAGGAACCCAGCACCAGGACATGCTCCTTGCAGTCCGTAAAGCTGCCGCCGGAAATGGGCACGCCCGTGTATTGCAGGTAGGCGTAGCACTCATCCAGCAAGAGATAAATGCCGCGAGCATGGGCCAGCCGCACCACTTGCTCCAGGTCCTGGGGAGCAATCACCGCGCCGGACGGATTCGAAGGCGAATTCAAAATGATGGCCTTGGTGCGCGGCGTAATCGCCCGCTCAATTGCGGCGGCGGTGATGCGAAAGTTTTCCGCCTCGTCGGTTTCCAGATACACCGGCGTGCCACCCGCATACTGAATGATGTCCTTGAACGAAACCCAATAAGGTACCGGCAGCACCACTTCATCGCCGTGGTCCACCAGCACGTTGATCGCCTCAAACAGCGCCAGCTTGCCGCCGGTGGCGAAGATCGCCTCTTCCGGCGTGTAGTTCGACCCGAAATCCGCCGCGTGGCGCTCGACGATGGCCTTGCGCAGCTCAGCAATGCCGCTCACCGTCGTATAGCGCGTAAAGTTGCCTTCAATTGCGGCGATCGCGGCGTCTTTAATATGGCGTGGCGTGGCAAAATGCGGTTCGCCCGCGCCATAGTCCACCAGATTGACACCCTGGGCACGCAGCTTGGCTGCCTCCGCGGTCACTGCCATGGTCGCGGAAACCTCGATGCGGTTGATGCGATCGGCGAAGATTTTCTGGGCAGCTGACGTGGTCATAATACTTCTAGTTTCGCAGAGATGCCGGGCCAGAGCAATTCAGTTCCGCGGATATCCGGCAAGAGTCTTTGCGGCGAGACCGGACCGTCGCCGGAAAAGCTATTTCTCCGGTTCGATGGGGTCCTTGGAAATGCGCGAGCGCAGCCGTTCCACCACGGTGGGGGGTACCAATCCCTCCACCGATCCACCCAGCCGAAATACTCCCCGGATCAGGCGGGAACTCAGATAGGAGTACTGTTCCGCCGGCATCATAAAGACGGTTTCCAGCTCCGGCGCCAGGCGGCGATTCATCAGCGCCATTTGCAGCTCATACTCGTAGTCGCTGATGGCCCGAATGCCGCGCAGCAATGCCTGCGCATGTTGCAGGCGGGCAAACTCCACCAATAAGCCATCGAATGTGCTGACGGATACATTGTCAAACTCGCGCGTCGTTTCCTTGATCATGTCCACCCGCTCCTGCACCGAAAACAGGGGCTGCTTGTCGGAGTTCTTGAGGATGGCCACCACCAGGTGGTCGAAGATTTTCGAACCCCGGGCTATCAGGTCGAGATGACCATTCGTAAGCGGATCGAAGGTGCCGGGATAGATGGCGCGGACAGTATTCACGTCAGACAGAATTGTATGGCCCTGAAGCTAAGGACGCAATCTTCGTTATCGAGCAGGCACTACACGTAGGGATGTGGGTTGCGTTTCCTAAGTCTCCACGGGAAGACAATGCAAGACAATGTATTACAATGCATATATGGAAAAAGTCAGCGTAAGTTTCCGTACCGATCAAAAAAGGCTCAAGCAACTGGATGCGCTGGCAAAACGGCAACGCCGCGACCGCACCCAATTGATCGACGAGGCCCTGGAAAATTATCTCGAAGCGCAGCAACGGCATACACGACAAATCGATCTCGGCATCCGAGCCGCGGAGGCCGGTGAATTTGCATCCGAAGATGAAGTGCGGGCGGAATTCGCCCTGTGGCGTAAATGAAGGTGCGCTGGACGGCGCCGGCCCTCCGACAATTACGCGAAGCCAGACTGTATATCGAGGTTGAGAATCCGCGTGCCGCGAATGCAATTGGCAGTCGGATTGAAGATGGGGTGAATCGATTGGTTCTGTTTTCAGAAATGGGCCGCCCTGGCCGGCGAACCGGGACACGCGAACTGGTGATTCCCGGCACGAATTTTATCGTTGCCTATCAGGTTACGGCGGACACAATTGACATTCTCGCCGTACTGCACGGGGCACGCCAGTGGCCTGAACGTCTGTAGCGACGCATTCCGAAACCCGACTCTTGCAGTTCATTCATATCTCAGTGCCGTCATGGGATCGACTCCAACGGCCCGCCGCATCGGCAAGATTGCTGCGAGCAGCGCGATTCCATTGACCGCCGCAACCACGGCCACCATCGTCAGCGGATCATGCCCGGAGACCCCGTACAGCTGGTCTCGTACCCAGCGCGACATCAGCCACGCCGCCGGCAGAGCCACACCCACGCTGATGGCAACCAGCCGCAATACATCCGTCAAAACCATGCGCGCAATGGACGCACGGCTGGCTCCCAGCGCAATGCGCAAGCCAATCTCGCGCGTCCGCTGCGCTGTGGCATAGGACAACACGCCATACAGGCCGACAGCAGAGATCAACAGCGCGAGAATGCCAAAACTGATTGCCAGTAGCGCGACGGTGCGTTGCGAGTCAAGGTCTTCATTGACCTGATCGCCCATCGTTTCCAGCGAATTCAATACCAGCTTTGAGTCAAGATCATGCATCGATTTCCGAATCATGGCCATGGCGGCATCCGGCGCTTGCCAGGTGCGGATGTAGAATTCCATGCCGCCAAGCTGGCCCGCGTCGGTGTATGGGGTGAACACGCTGCGGAGAATTTTGGCGTTGATGTCTGTATGCCTCGTGTCCTGCGCAACGCCAACAATCTGGATGTCCGTTTTTACCGTGTTTCCTCCTCCGAAGCCGAAAGAATGACCGAGGGCATTGCTTGGGTTGCCAAAATAATGCCGGGCAAAGCTCTCGTTCACGACAGCCACCTTGGCGCCCCCTGCACGATCTGCGTCAGTGAATACACGGCCAGCCAGCAGCGGCACTCCCAGCGCGGAGAAGTAACCGGGGCTGACGTTGGCATGCTCCACGTTCATGTCTTCACTTTCAGTGGCCGTATAGCCGGCAATCGTAATGTTGCCGCCGGTATCATCGCCTGCGAGGTCCGGATCGTCCGTTGTTCCTACGGCGCGAACTCCGGGCATTCCGCCCAGCTTGTCGAGCATTTGCTGGTAGAGCATCGGCACCTGCGCGGGAGTATATCCTGCCATCCGTGGGTTCACATGAAATTCGATGAGGTGATCCGTGGAAAATCCCACGTTGATGGACTTCAGATTGTAGAGTGTGCGTACGAACAGACCCGCTACCACCAGAAGCAGCACGCTAAGGCCAATCTGGACGCTTACGGCCGCGCGCTGCAAGCGCAGCGATCCGCCGGAGATGGTTGGAGCCTGCTGTTTTAATACAGGCGTCACATCGGGCCGCCAAAACTGGAGCGCGGGAGTCAGGCTGAACAACAGACTGACAGCGATCGACAAGGCCAATGTAAATGCCAGAATGCGCAGATCCGGATGCGTCGAGAACGGCAATTCGCCTGTAGTCCGGTCCAGAATTCTTCGCTCCAGCAGCATCGCGACGCGGGGAGCCATCCACAGGCCCACTGCTCCTCCCGCCAGTCCCAGCAGCAGACCTTCCAGCAGCAACTGCTGCACAATCTGGCTGCGCTTCGCGCCCAGCGCATAGCGCACCGACATTTCACGCACGCGTCCAGCGGACCGCACCAGCATCAGGCTGGCGACATTGGAGCACGCCATCAGCAGCAGCATCGCCGCCATGAACATTATGATCAGCAGAGGCATGCGGATATCTGATAGGTCCGGCGAGAACCCCTGGGCTCCGTCCGCCAGGGTCAAATGGCTTTTCTCGAGAAATCCAACGCGAAAGCGGGCGGAGTGGTTCGGTATTTTTTGCAGTTCCGCAGCGCGTAACGCGTGCCACAGCGACTGGACTCCCGCCTGTGCCTTGGCGCGTGTCATGCCCGGTTGCAAACGGGCGACGATAATGAGCCAGCGCGACTGATGATCGTCGAGATCATCCCTCCCCGGTTCCACTTCCGTCTTCATCATCATCGGCGCGAAGACGGCTGGCGTGTGACCGCCAATTACGCTGTGAAAACCGGGCGCAGCCACGCCAACGATGGTGAAGGGATGGCCATTGATGCCAACCGCCTGGTTCAGCACGCGCGGATCCGCGCCAAAATGCTGCTGCCAATAGCCGAAGCTCAAAACGATAACCGGGCTGCCATTCTTCACCCGGTTGTCGGAGGGCAGCAGCAATCTGCCCAACGCAGGCCTCACACCGAGCACGTCGAAATAATTGCCGGAGACAAGTTCGGCATCCGCGACTTTCGGCTGATTGTGCCACTGGATGCCTACGCGCGCGGGACTCGTGGCCAACATTCCACTGAAGACTTTGTTCTGCTCGCGCAGATTTAGATACATGGGATAGGAGAAGTAATTTGATACATCCCCTCCGTACGAACTTGTATAGCCATCGAATGAGCCTGATCCATTCAACTGCACCAGCCGATCCGGATTGCGCACCGGCAGCGAACGCAAGAGCGCCTGATCGAGCAGCGTGTAGATCGCGGTCGTGGCCCCAATGCCCAGCCCCAGAATCGCCACCGCGACGAAGGTATATCCAGAACTGTTTCTCAACTGCCGCAAGGTGGAGCGCAGATCAATCCATAGTCTTCGCATGTTAGGGGCGACTCCAGTTTCAGCCTAGGGTACGCCCATTCCATCTGCATTCTGAAGTCCAATACCAGCCTTTCTGCTAAGCCATTGGATAGAGTGAAGATAGCTGCTAACGCGAGCGCGCCGGATGCACGCAAACTGTCCATTTTCAGAAATCGCTGTCCAGAAATGGACAGGATGAATCCGGGGCCGGTAAAGAGAAGACGGACGCTACCAAAAGCAAAGGGCGGCCAGTTTTTTTTGAACTGGCCGCCCGCGAATCTGCATACGAACTGAAAAGAGCTGCTATTTTTTCCCCGCCGCCTTCACCACTTCCTGCGCGGCAACGGCTCCGTTCAGCGGAATGGGCGGTACCTCGGGCAAATCGCTCTTCCCGCCGATGCCCATTTTCTGGCGCAGCGTCGACTCCACCCGCGCGAACGTGTCCTTGTTGTCTTTGAAATATTGCCGGACATTTTCTCTGCCCTGGCCGATCCGTTCCCCAGAGAAGCTGTACCATGCGCCAGACTTCTCGACGATGTTTTGCAGTACCGCCTGGTCCAACACATCGCCCTCGCGCGAAATGCCTTCGCCGTACAAAATGTCGAACTCCGCCTCGCGAAACGGCGCCGCCACTTTGTTCTTGACGATCTTGACCTTGGTCCTTGACCCGACGACAACATCGCCCTCTTTGACGGCGGCGATGCGGCGAATATCGATGCGTACCGAAGAATAAAACTTCAGCGCGCGGCCGCCGGTCGTTGTCTCTGGATTGCCGAACATCACGCCGATCTTTTCTCGAATCTGGTTGATGAAGATCAGCGACGTGCGCGACTTCGACACCGTCCCGGTCAGCTTGCGAAGCGCCTGCGACATGAGTCGCGCCTGCAATCCCATGTGGGAATCGCCCATTTCTCCGTCGAGTTCCGCCTTGGGTACCAGCGCCGCGACAGAATCGACCACCAGCACATCGATCGCGCCCGAGCGCACCAGCGCTTCTGTGATTTCCAGCGCCTGCTCGCCATAATCCGGCTGCGAGATCAGCAGATTGTCCACATCGACGCCCAGCTTCTTCGCATACTGCGGATCGAGCGCGTGCTCGGCATCCACAAACGCAGCCATGCCGCCGGCCTTCTGCGCTTCGGCGATAATCTGCAACGTAATCGTAGTTTTTCCGGAAGATTCTGGCCCGAAGATCTCGATCACCCGTCCACGAGGAACTCCGCCCACACCCAGCGCCGCATCGAACGAGATCGACCCAGTAGAAATAACAGAAATCGGAACGATCGCCTCTTTGCTGCCGAGGCGCATGATGGAACCCTTGCCGAACTGCTTTTCAATCTGCGCCAGTGCCAGATCGATCGCACGTGTGCGTTCTTTGTCGTCTGCCATTTCGAATCTCCGGGGATGAGTTGGAATTGAACTGCCGCGCCACGCTGCGACGGATGCTCAGTATCGAAGTCCACTTTGGTTACTGGCGGGATTTTAGCACCAATTCGGGAAGGCGAATAAATAACGAATGGAACTTCCCGTCGATTTGTTCTTTTTAGCGGAATCAGCTAGCTTACTTTATTCTTAACTCTTACCTATGATAGTATGTCTTACATGGCGTCGCACACAACCACAATCAGCACCAAGGGTCAGTTGGTCATTCCAGCGGAAATCCGCGAAGCGCTGCATATCAAGCCTGGAACCCGCTTCGCCGTCCTACGGGAGGGTAATCGGATCATCCTGCGCCCCGTGGACAAACATTTTATCGACGAGCTTTGCGGGATTACAG
>JAJZIF010000077.1 GCA_021810735.1 Acidobacteriota bacterium | reverse complement strand
ATCACCACGCTCCGCGCCGTTTCGTTCACTGTCAGTTCGTCCCACTTTGGATGGAAAGTCGTGTACGTCAGCGCAAGATTCTCGATCGTCAGGTACTGCCCAAAAGCATCGTTATCGTAATCGCCGGCGTCAAACCATCCGCCTACGTTCAACCCTGGAACATGCTGCCCCGGCTTGTATGGGGAATACGTATGCTTGCCCATCCAGTACCCGTCAAAGTGCGGCGTGTTCGGCGGAGCCTGCAATGCGTCGTCCAGATGCGCGACGCCATGCCACATGTGGTAAGCGTCCAGTACAGAAACATGGTCCATCTGCTCAGCCAAAAAGCAGTCCAGCGTTGTCTGCCAAGTTCTGTTGTAAACATCGTGGGCAATTGGAAACACAGCCGTCCGCTTACCAGCGTATTCAATTTCGTATAACCCCGGCCGCTTCACCGATGAAAAATCAAACTTCACGTAGTCATAGCGCATCCACGGCATCGGCTTCGAAACCGGTGCCTCGAAAACCTTCTGGTACGTCCCATCGCTGGAGAGCCGCAACAACTCCGCCGTTTTCGGGGCGTCGAAATGCGGGTCCAGCTCGATAACCGCGACCTTCGAGAAATCCGTCGCATACCCTGCCTGGCTGTGGGCAATCATCGGCGGCCGCACCCAGTTCGGAATGTAATTCGGCCGAATATGCCAGACCACTGCGTCCTTCGTCTTGCCCGCAGGAATCAACGTGCGCAGCACAAACCAGCCATTCTGCGCCTGGTTCCTGCCGTCGTAGAGACGCAGCATCCCCGTATCCGTAGTCACGCTGATCCGGTCCAGCGGATTGCCCGCCGCCAGCGTAATGCTCTTCCCTTCGGCAAATGGAAGCGGCACCATGTATTTTCTCGCCTTCCGCCACTGCGCCACGTACCACACCTGCTTCGGCGCGCCTGGCTTCGGCAGATCCGCTGTCATCCTGCTCTCTGGATAGCGCGGCATCACCCCAAACACTTTGTCGTCCACCACGTACGACTTGTCCTCGTAGATCGAAGGCAAAAATTCCAGGTTGAAGCCCGCCTTGCCTACCAGGTCCTCCGGCAGCGGCTTGTCCAGATTCACCGTCACTTTCACTCCACCCGGTTCGGCGCTCACCACCACGTGGTAGCTCAGGTGGTATGCGGGATAAGCAAGACTCGCCGTGAGCCGGTCATGCGCCTTGTCCGCCTGGTGGCTCAGAATGTGCGGAATCGGACCCCACTGCTCCGGCGTCGGTGAAAGCCGCACACTGCCATTCGTCGCAATCCTGTGCCCGTGCAGAATAATCTGCATCGCCGAGTCCTTCTGGTCAAAGAACACGGGACTGTACACGTCGTCATAGAGCATCACGCTCACGCCGCGCCCCCGCAGGTAGCCGTTATCGGTCACCTTCATGTTCAGCTGCGCGCCAAAGGAAGACAGGCTCAAGAACAGGGCTATCAACAGGTACACCGGTGCAACCGTTCGGGGTCGAGAGAACATTGCGGCATCTCCAGTCGTAATTGCTTCGCGACCGAATCCTACCTACGCCACGACTAAAGCGTCAAACTAAACCGTTAAACTTCTAAAATTACGCATTCCTGTACGGCCAGCCCCCGTGTGGTCAGCGCTCAGCGTTTTTTGTGATCTTTGCAGTAAGAGGTTTTTGCGGCGAAGTCGCGATTCGATGGACGCGCGGTCCCGGCTAGTTCCCGCCGCCATTCCGGGCAAGACTCATCCCGTTCACAGAGTCCACGTACCTGGCCACACCCCGGTAGAGTGCCTCGGCAATCCGCTCCCGATAGGCTGGCTCGGTCAGATCCTGTGCTGACTCCGGATTCGACAGGAACGAAATTTCCGCCAGAATCGACGGCATATTCGCCCCTATCAGCACCACAAACGGAGCCTTCTTCACGCCCAGATCCTCAAAGCCCGGATTGCCTTGCTTCAGCCCGTTGTAAAGGCTTTGTTCCACATCTTGCGCAAAAATTCGCGACTCGTTCAGCTTGTCATTGAGCGCAATCTTCTTCACCAGTCCAGAGAGTTGATGAATCGACTGCTTCGATACCGCGTTCTCTCTTGCCGCCAGTTCCAGCGCATCCGCCGAATTCGTAAAGCTCAGGTAATAAGTCGCAACGCCCCGTATCGCCGTGTCGGGATTCGAGTTCACGTGAATCGAGATGAACAGATCTGCCCTGTCCTTGTTGGCAATCGCGGTCCGCGTCTCCAGTGGAATGAATGTATCCGTGTCGCGCGTATAAAACACCTGTACGCCCAGCTTCCGTCGCAGAAGCCGTCCCAGCCGAAGTGCCACGTCCAACGCCACCGTCTTTTCTTCCAGGCCGTTCGGTCCAATCGTTCCTGAGTCGTGCCCGCCATGTCCGGGATCAATTACAATCCGATGAATCTTCAGCCCCAGCGCACGCACCATCGTCGGAGCATTCGGCTGCATCACCGGAACCACCGCCGGTCGTCCCGGCACTGCTGCACGCATGCTCTTGAGCGGCGGAGGCAGCGCATTGCTGTTGTTTGCGCCTCGCTCCGGCGCATCCGGCGCGGGCTTCGTTTCCGGAACCCTGGCCGCAACCGGCGCCATAGTGGGCGCTAGCGTTGCTTTTACCTCGTGCGTCGGCTCCCTCATTGCCGCCAGTTCATTCCCGGGCAATCTATTTGTAACCTTTGATGATCGCTTTCCCGCTACCTCCTGCGCGCGCCCGCGCACATCCACAATCAGCCGCGGAGGCGTCGGCAGATAGAACGCCGAGTAGTTGCTCACCGGGCTCACATCCAGCACCACCCGCGTCACATCCTGCGTCAGTTGCGTCACGCTGATGCCCTTCAGGAAGCCGTCCTGCACCGTTTCCGTCGACCGCCCCATCAGTGAGGGAGAAAGCCGCGCCCCATACAGATCAAAGAAAATCCGGTCCGGATTCGTCGTCCGCGCCGCCTCGTATTGCACTTCCTTCTGCAGCGCAATCACCACCCGGGTCGAGTCCGCCGTCGACCAGTGCTGGATGCTCATTACCTGCGGCAACTCCGGGTTTCCGGCTACGGCCGGCGCTGCCATCGCCACAGGACGCTCTGGCGGACTTGTCACCGGCGTCGCTATCGCTGCACTCGGCACGCCCATCATTGGCTTGCTCCTGCGTGGAACAGGGACTGCCAACCCCGCTGCCGTCCGCGCTGCCAGCCCGGCTGGCTGCTTCATAGGACGTGCCGGATGGCTCTGCATCCCGCGCGCCACAGCCGTTTCCCGCCGCACCTGAGTAGGCCGCTCACGCCGACGAATCGCCGCCAGCTCATACCGCGCCTCTTCCCCCAGCGGGTTATGCGGATACAAGCGCAAAAACAATTCAAACTTCTGCCGCGCTCGTGCCAGTTCCCCCAGATCCAGTTCGTAAATGTCACCCTCGTTTAGCAGTGCCGAATACGCATAATCATTCCGCGGATATTGCTGCCGCAAAGCCTCGTATTGCCCAATCGCTCTGTGCAGCAGCGCCGGATCATGAAACACCCGGCCCTCCTCGGCATACAAATCCGCTGTCGCCGCCATTGCCGCCACGGCATAGGGCGAACCCGGATCATCCATGTAAACGTTGCGGTAGGCGTCCATCACGCGGTCGTAGTCGCGTCGGGTACGCCGCGTCGTCAGTTTCCCGTCCAGCGAGGCATGCATCCGCTGCGCATGCTGGAACTGCTGCGCGCTGTAGCTCTCCGCCGCACCATCCGGTACAGCCAGGCAAAGCAGCAACACAGCCAGGCAGACGCGCCTGAAATAAGGAAGAAAATGCATACGCGTTTCGGCGGCCACCTCAATTATAGGAAGCCCCGCGCCCCTCTCACTTCAGGGGGAATCCAGCTTGAAACCCGCAACCGCGCCCCCAACATCCGAAACGGGAAAAGCCCACATCCGTCTGAAATCCGCGCCGCTACCCCACCAATTCCTTCACCACTGCGGGAACACTCTTGAGCGCGGCATCCAGTTGCGAAGCATCCTTCCCTCCCGCCTCGGCCATGTCCGGCCGTCCACCGCCGCTGCCGCCAACTTTTTTCGCCACCTGCGCCACAATCTTCCCGGCCTGTACCCGCCCGGTCAGATCCTTGGTTACGCCCACAATCAGCGCCACCTTGCCATCTTCCTGCGCAGAACCCAGCACCACCACACCCGACCCAAGCTTCGTCCGCAGATTATCCACTAGCGTCCGCATCTGTCCGCGGTCTACGCCGTCCACGCGCTGCGCCAGTACCTTGATGTCGTCCACCTCTACTGCCTCATCCGCCGCGCCGGCAATCGCTTTCGCCGCGGACTTCATCCGCATCTCATCCAGCTCGCGCCGCAGCTTCTTCATCTCCTCATCCTGTGCCGCCAGCCGCTGCTTCAGTGCCTCTGCCGGAGACAACTCCGCGCTCGGTGCCACCTGTACCGCCACCTGGGCCACTTCATAATCCCGCCGAAACTCCCGCAGCGCGCCCAGACCCGTCACCGCCTCCACGCGCCGCACGCCAGAAGAAACACTGCCTTCGCTCACCAGCTTCACCACGCCAATCTCGCCCGTTGCGCCCGTGTGCGTTCCACCGCAAAGCTCCGTCGAAAAGTCGCCAATCTTCACTACGCGCACGCGCTCACCATACTTCTCGCCAAACAGCGCCATCGCGTGATACTCATTCACGGCCACATCTATCGGAACATCCTCCAGCGTCTCCACCTTCGTGTTCTTTAGCACTTCCTTGTTGATGATGTCCTCAATGTCCTGCAGTTCCTCATCGGCAATCTGCGCAAAGTGCGAAAAGTCAAACCGCAGCCGTCCCGGCTCCACCAGCGACCCGGCCTGTTTCACATGCGCGCCCAGCACCTCCCGCAACGCGGCATGTAAAAGGTGCGTACCGGTATGATTCCGCCGCGTCGCTGCGCGGAAATCCGCATCTACCACCGTGTCCACCTTGTCGCCCACTACCAGCGTCTGCCGTAGCACCGCCTTGTGCGCAAACACGCCCTGCACCGGCTTTGTGCAGCCGCTCACTTCGGCCACCACCGAGTTGTGATCCTCCGAATACAACCACCCATGGTCCCCAATCTGTCCGCCCGAATCCGCATAGAAACTCGTCGTGTTCAGCACCACTTCCACCGTGTCGCCCGGATTCGCCGCCTTCACGCCCAGCCCATCTTTCACAATGGCCAGCACCTCGGCGCCGTCCACGCGCAGCTTGCGGTAGCCCTCAAACTCCGTCTTCGGCAACTGTAGAAACACCGGGCTCGCCGACTGCTTCGCACCGCCCTTCCACGACGCGCGCGCCCGCGCCTGCTCTTCGGCCCGTGCTTCTTCAAACCCCGTCAGATCAAACTTGATGCCCGCATCTCGCGCCGCGTCCATCATGAAATCCAGCGGCAACCCATACGTCTCATAAAGATGAAAGCCAAATCTGCCATCCACCATCAAGTTCTTCTGCCTTTGGATTTCAAGCCACTTATTCAGCTCTTGAAGGAACAGGTAGGTTTGATCCGGGGCAATAGACAGATCTCGGCAACTGCGGTAAATGCGCTCGCGTACCTCTACACCAGTATTGGTCGGCTCGATCGCATGAACGATTGGGTCGAGAGCGTCTATCTCTGGATTGCTTAAACCAGCAGCGTTCATTGCTATGGCAAATGCATGGTCCTGCCAATCGCGAACCAGACTCTTGATGTGTTGCGAAAGCCGGCCCGATCCAATCTCCAGCACCCGTGCAAACTGCCGCTCCTCACCCTCCACCACTTTCGCCACGCGCTCGGCGCTCTCCTTCAGCTCCGGATACGCCGCCTGCATCTCATCCCGCACCGCATACACCATCTGACCCATGAACGGCTGCTCCTGCCCCAACAGCCGCCCGTGCCGAATCCCGCGCCGCAAAATCTTCCTCAGTACATACCCGCGCCCTTCGTTCGCCGGCAGCACACCATCGCTGATCAAAAACGTCGCCGCCCGCGCATGGTCCGCAATAATCCTGAGCGATGCATCGCTCGGCGAACCGCCGTCCCCGTATTTCGTGAGCGTCAGCTCCGCCGCCCTTTGTATTAGTGGTATGAACAAATCCGTATCAAAATTACTGATCTTCCCCTGCATCACCGCGGCCAGCCGCTCCAGTCCCGCGCCTGTATCAATCGACGGCTTCGGCAGCAGCGCCAACTCCCCGTTCGACGACCGATCAAACTGCATGAATACCAGGTTCCAGATCTCCACGTACCGCGCATCGTCCTGCCCAAACGGCTTGTCCACCCCCGGCGTTTCCGCCGCCTCCAGCCCCATATCGTAGAAAATCTCCGAGCATGGCCCGCATGGCCCCGTATCGCCCATCTGCCAGAAGTTGTCTTTTGTCCCGAACTCGAAAATACGCTCCGCCGGAACCCCCTGTCCGCGCCACAGCTCGTACGCCTCCTCATCCCGCGGAACCCCGTTCTCGCCCTTGAAGATTGTCACGTAAAGCCGGTCCTTCGGCAGCCCGAACCACTCCGGCGATGTCACCAGTTCCCACGCATAGGCAATCGCCTCGCGCTTGAAGTAGTCGCCAAAGCTGAAATTCCCCAGCATTTCAAAAAACGTGTGGTGACGCCGCGTAAACCCCACGTTCTCCAGATCGTTGTGCTTGCCGCCCGCCCGCACACACTTCTGCGAGGTCGTCGCCCGCACATAATCTCGCTGCTCCAACCCAAGGAACACATCCTTGAACTGGTTCATCCCTGCGTTGGTAAACAGCAACGTGGGGTCGTTCGCCGGAACGAGTGACGAAGAATGGACACGACGGTGTCCCTTGCTCTCAAAAAAGCGTAGAAAGGTCTCGCGAATGTCAGATCCAGAGCGGAAAGGCATGTCTTAAGTGTAATCAAGAGAGTCGTATTCGGCGCGCCAACAGGGTCGCCTGCTTTCCATACGCCCGCACCCGCCCGGGTATACCACTCTTACTCCGAAGGAGTATCCTGTTTGGCGATTATTCTCGCCAGGAGCCGCCCAATGAAACGTTTGATTACCTTCGCCGCAACGCTTGCCCTGCCGCTCGCGGCCCTTGCTCCGGCCATGGCACAGCAACCCGCTCGCCCGCCAATCACCGGCATTTCGCACATCTCCTTCTATTCCTCGCATCCCGTTGAGTCCCAGCATTTCTACGTACACGACATCGGCCTCAAAAAGATGTCTGACCCCGAAAATTCCGCCGGCGCGCGCTATTACATCGACTCAGACCAATTCGTCGAAATCCTGCCCCTGCCCGCCAACGAAGGCGTCAACCGCCTCGCCCAGATCGGCTTCCTCACCACCAATGCCCGCCAGCTGCGCCTCTATCTCCAGTCGCGCGGCATCAAGGTGCCCGCTCATGTGAGCCATGCCTCCGACGGCAGCTACTGGTTCAATGTCCTCGACCCCGAAGGCAACCACGTCCAGTTCGTACAACCGCCGCCACACGGCGTCTCCATGGCCGGCGCGGACCCCATCGGCCGCCACATGATCCACTTTGGTTTCATGGTCCACAGCCGCGCCAAAGAAGACACCTTCTATCGCACCATCCTCGGCTTCCGCCCCTACTGGTACGGCGGCATGAAGCCCGGCAAAATCGACTGGGTATCCCAACAGGTTCCCAACGGCCACGACTGGATCGAATACATGCTCACCAGCGGACCCTCCGGCAGCGGCATCCCCGCGCACATTTCCAAGCAGCAGCTTGGCATCCTCGACCACTTCTCCATCGGCATCGTCAACATGGAGCAGGCCGTCACCACGCTGAGCAAGGAAGGCCGGCTCAAGAGTAACCGCTACAACGGCCCGCAGATCGGCCGCGACGGCAAATGGCAGTTCAACGTCTACGCGCCGGACGATGCCCGAGTCGAGCTGATGGAATACACTCCCGTCGAAAAACCCTGCTGCTCGCCCTTCACCGCCGCCAATCCCACTCCGCCAAAACCGTAACTACGTCGATTACAGATCCACTTTTCGCGAAACACTGCCTTGGTCGAATCTCTCGGCGGCCATACTTTTGCTACTTCTTGAAGATCTCTTCCAGCGCCGAACACGCTGTCTGTGCCCCATGCTCGGCTCGAACGGCATGTGCAATTTCAACCGCCCTCCGCGCATAGGTCGGCTTTTCCAGCAGCGCGCGCAGTGGCCGCATCGCTGTCCGCGCGTTATATTGCGGACGCCCAATCACCTCCGCCACGCCCAGCCGCCGCACCCTCCGCGCATTGTCCGGCTGGTCGTGACTGTATGGCATCACCAGCATCGGCTTGCCCGCACGCAACGTCTGCGCTGTCGTCCCCACTCCGCCCTGATGCACGACCACGGATGCATACGGCAAAATCCGCGAGTACGGCGCATACTCCGCCACAAAGATGCTGTCCGGCAGCTTCCGCTTCGGATAATTCCCCGGCTCATTGCCCACCAGTAGCACGGCACGCTGATTCAACTCTTCCGCCAAACGCGCGCTCTCTTCGTAAAAGCTCCCCGCGTCCAGCACTGCCGCCGAACCCAGCGTAAACACAACCGGCGCAGGTCCAGACTCCAAAAACTGCCTCAACTCCGGCGCCAGTTCCTGCACACCCGCATCCCCGTCGTAGTACACAAACCCGGTAATCCGCGTATGCTCCGGCCAATCCAGTTGCTTCTCACCCAGCACGCTCGAAAACAGCGCCAGCGCCAGCCGCTCCGAGTGCTTCGCGTCAAAAATGGGATCCTTGCCGCGCGGCAGCCCCAACTCTCTGCGCAACTGGTATATCGGCTCCGGCCACTTCCGCGTTACGTAGCGAGCAAACCGCGCTACCACTTGGCCGGTTCCGGGCACCACTGCTTGCACCTTCGCCAAAAGCGGATACGGCGGCAGTACCGGCGGATCATAGGCTGAAAAAAATGAAAATGGAGCCAGCACATAGCTCGCCCATGGTACTCCGGTCTTTTCGGCCACAATCGGAGCCGCATACGCCAGTTCACCAGCCACCAGCAAATCCGCCCCGCCCTTCGCGCTCGCGGCTTCCAGCAAATCTTCATAGCTTTCGCGAATCGACGGAAACAGAAACTCCCGCAGTCCTCGTTCGGTCCCGTGCTTGATGTCGTAAATCATCGCCACAAGCCGCTTGTCATGCGGATCCTGGTCTGGCCGCACACGCGCAAACTCAATGCCCAACGGTTCAATCTTCTCGCGAAACATCTCCGGAATCGCCAGCACGGGTGCATGCCCGCGCCGCTTCAATTCCAGCGATAGCCCAATCAGTGGATTGACGTCGCCAAACGTCCCAAATGTCGTCAGTACAATCCGCATGCCTTAAAAACTTGCCTCGAACAATTGAAATCTCCGCTCCAGCTCCCACTCTTCCTGCGCCTTCTGGCTGTGATCCACCAGTTGTGCGCATGCTCCCGTGGGCTTCGCGTTGCCAAGCTGCCCTCTGCACGCCGGGACCGGCGTCGTCAGTCGCTCCGGCGTGTAACGCACCCACAGGCTCTTACCCGGCAAAAACGCGTGCGCAATCGATGTCCGCGCCAGTAGTTTCATATCCTCGTACGTCAGCGGATAAGTCTCGGCCGCGCGCACATATTCATGCGTTAAATCGATCCGCTCCACGCCCTCGTCATCTGTCGAGAGCGCCACCGGCACGCCATACTTCCGGTACAGCATAAACGGATGATCTTTGCCCTTCACCCCCAGAATATCCGCGTTGCTCGTCAGGTTGATCTCAACCATGATGTGCTTCCGCGCCATCTCGTGCAGCAGCTCTATCGGGTGATTTTCATACGCAATGTCCACTCCATGACCAATGCGCTCCGCGCCCGCAATTTCCACAGCCTGCCGAATGTGGAACCGCAGATCCTTCGGCGGTACCATACCCATCGTCAATTCGCCCGCATGCAGAGTAATGTTCACCTTCGGATAAAACTCGTGCAGGACATGGATCATCTCCATGTGCATCGTGTAGTCCTTCAGCGAGTAATACCCATCCTCCGGCTGCACCAGGTTGATCCCTACCACATCCGGATCTGTCGACGACACTTCAAATCCCAGCAGAATCTGCGCAAATACATCCGGCGGAGGCATATCTCGCAGCACCTGGTACAGGAATCGCACTTTCACCCCACAGGCCGCCGTCGCCTTTGGCGTCCCGCAATGCTCCAGTTCCCGCTTTTGCTCAAGCATCGTCGAAAACATCTTCCGAATCGCCGGCTCCTCCTTGCGGATACCCGCCGCCAACAGCTTCTGCCTGTACTGCGCAAAATTTGGGTCGAATCCTACCTTTTCGGCCAGCTTCGCCGCTTCCGCAAAATTCGGCGTCACCATGAGCTCCAGGTACTGTTCGTTCTGTCCCGCGGCCCGTGTCGCCACGTCGTTCACCCACTCGCCGCGATGGCTCGTCGAAAGGCCGCTGAACCGGCCGAACGTATCAAAGAACCAGTCGTGGCCTGAGTCGCCCGTCACCGGCACAAACGTCCGCATCGAAAACGAATCCACCATCTCGCTGTATAGGTGCTCATCCTCCGGCAACGTTGACGCAGCGACATCCCCCTTGGGGCAATCCGGCGCGTGATATTTCGGGTCAAACCGCAGCCCCGCAACATTCACACACAGATGATCCTCCGCAGCATCCTTCAGAAATGTCTCGGCGTAGACAGCCCCCGACAAATGCATATGCAAATCGGCGCCCTTCGGCATCTTACGCAGGAACATTTCGAGCTCCGGCTGTCCTTCCTGCCGCGCCTCCGCGAATGCGCGCGCCGTTCTCACCTCGGCAGCGCTCTCCTGTGCCCTGGCCGCCGAAACCGCAAGGACTCCGCACACCACGCTCAGCAATATCAGCCATCTCACGGGCGCCAGACCATTTCCTTGTCTCATCAAGCCAAACACTCCTGAAAATTGAGTCGTGGCACAAGTTTAGTCGCTTCAACAGAAAAACCCGCCCTCACACCCCTCTTCGAGTCAGAATTTTCACACTTGCCGAGCACAATCAGACACCCGGAAACCGCCCCGGCCGGTCTGCTATACTACGTCAGGTTGTTGAGGTTATTTGGAGTTGAGCCAGCCCGCTCCCTGAATCGCCCTCCGACCACCCGCGCTGAACCCTTCAGCGCCCTTGGATCTCCAAGGCCAGGTAGCTCAGTGGTAGAGCGCGGCCCTGAAAAGGCCGGCGTCGGCGGTTCGATCCCGTCCCTGGCCACCACTCACATTTCCGTTTCACTTCTGCCGCGCTCAATCTCTGGGCGCAAGCGCAATAATGTAGTCCGCGGTCCCTCAAAGGCCGGCGTCGGCGGTTCGATCCCGTCCCTGGCCACCACTCACATTTCCGTTTCACTCCTGCCGCGCTCAATCTCTGCGCGCAAGCGCAGCAATATA
>JAJZIF010000076.1 GCA_021810735.1 Acidobacteriota bacterium | reverse complement strand
CGGGAGCTGCTGGATGCGGGGCGGATTCGCGCGGTGGGCGTAAGCAATTTTTCGGTGAAGCAGATGGAGGCGTTTGCGCAGATTACTCCGATCGACGCAAACCAGCCGCCGTACAACATTTTCGAGTGCGAGATCGACGCAGAGATTCTGCCCTATTGCAGGCGCAAGGGGATCGCGGTGCTGACGTACAGTTCGATGTGCCGCAGCCTGCTGGCCGGGCGATTGAAGGCGGATACGGCGATTCCGGAGGGGGATATCCGGCGGGTGGATCCGAAGTTTCAGCAGCCGCGGTTCGGGCAGTATCTGCGCGCGGTGACGGAGCTGGATGCGTTTGCACAAAAGGAGTACGGCAAGCGGGTGCTGCATCTCGCGGTGAGGTGGGTGCTGGACCGTCCGGGGATTTCGGCGGCGCTGTGGGGCGCGAAGCGACCCGCGCAACTGGATGCGGTGGAGGAGATCCTGGGCTGGCAACTGGATGCGGATGCGATGGAGGAGATCGACGGCATTGTGGCGGCATGCGTGAGGGATCCGATAGGGCCGGAATACCTGACGCCGGGTGTGCGCTCCAGCTAACTTGCGGTGCGGGCGAGGTCACTGAGGAGCGGCTCGATGCGGCGGCGCGCGCGTGTGCCGAGGCCGCGCAGAACCAGCCAATAGGCCAGGCTTGCGAGTACGCCCATGGCGAGGAGGATGATCGCGGCGAGCCATGGTCCTCCGCGAGCGTATGCCACAAAGTAGGCGATGGCGCTGACTCCGCCAACGACCAGTTGCGCGAGCAGGCTGACCAGGTTATTGGCGGTTGCGCCCTGCGAGCGCTGGATGCGGGTCAGGTTCATGCGGTAGGGCACGTGCAGGGAGACCAGGTTGGCCGCAAGGAAGTTGGCCGGCACGATGAAGGTCATGGCACAGAGCGTGATCGCCATTGTTTCGGCGGAAGGCAGGCCGGCGCGCAAGACAGCGATCACCCAGAGGACCACAATCTCAATGGCCAGCAGGATCATGTGGAAGAGATTCTTGCCGAGCATGATTTTCCAGAAGGGAGCCGGCGAGGCAAAGTAGAATTGCAGGCCCGTGCCTTCGCTGCCGAGACTGTTGAAGATGAGGCGGGTGAGTCCAAGGAAGGCGTAGAGGACAGCCAGCGGCAGCAGTAGATGTTCCGGGGCAACGAGCGCGCCGGTATGGTGGTGGCGCGGGGTTCCGGTGAAAACGAGCATGAGGATCAGGGGCGCTACGAGGCCATAGAGCAACTGGTAGCTGCGCATGAGGTAGCGTGCTTCCTTGACCATGACGGCGGCGACCGGGCCGGTCACGTCGAATCGGGAGGGGCGGTTGGTTCCTTTTGCGGGTGCTGCTTCCGGCTTGCGGGCGGGGGCTTCGCTGAGGTTTTCTCCGCGGTACTGCGCGCGCAGCCGCGCTGCCAGGGTTGCGCCGGGAAGGATGGTCCAGGCGGCCAGGCCGGCAAGCGAGAGGGCGGCACGGAGCAAATGACCGTGCGTGACGGCGAGCATGCCGCCGGAAACGAGACCGGGAGGAAAGAGCGCGTCGAACGGGATCAGAATCTTGAGGAAGGCGAGCAGGTTTGCAGGAAGCCTCAGGTGGAACTCGTGCAGGGCCGGGTTCATGAGCTCTGCGGCGACCACGACGATAAAGAAAAAGACGCCCAGAATCTCACGGGAGCGGCGGCGGGCGAGCCAGCGGCTGAGCCATGCGAAGATGGCGCGGTTGAGGAGGATGTTGAAGGCCGCGAATATCGCCAGCGCCAGAAGCCCGATGGGCAACAGCGCCGGGCGCGCCAGGCTGACGCCGATGGCGATGCCGAGCAGAGAGGCCAATCCAAAGATGGTGGAGAGATCGAAGAAACCGAAGAAGATGAAGAGGATGTAGTAGGCGCCGAAGCCGAGCGGGTAGCGTGCGAGTCCGGAAAGATCGTATTCCTCGCGGAAGGAGATGGCCATGATGGGCGTGAACTGCCACATGAGCAATGCGCCCCAGATGAGCAGGCTGAAGTAGCCCAGGTGCCCGCCGTAGAGGATGTGAAACGCGCCCATGGCGAAGCCGGCGGCGAAGAGTGTTCCTAGAAAAAGATAGGTGCCCCAGGTGGCAATCTGGGCCACGATGTCAAACTTTCCGCGGCCGGTACGGGCGGAGTGCGCGAGCATTTGCATGCGCATGCGCGCGACGGCGGCATACTGCATCATGGAGCGGCGCGAGGCTATGCCAGCCATGAGAGTTCCTGTGCCTCGTCCGCGCTGTTGCCACCCACGACGTTGAGGAAGATTTGTTCGAGGGTGAGTTTCTCGTCTCCCTGCGTGCCGGGCAGGCGAGAGGCGACGCCGTGGCGCAACTCTTCGAGGGAGCCGTTCGCGACGAGCCTTCCCTTGCTGATGATGGCGACGTGGCTGCAGAGGCGCTCGACGATTTCGAGTACATGGGAGGTAAGAAAGATGGTGGCGCCGCGGGCGATCATGCCCTGCAGCATGTTCTTGAGGGTGACGGCGGCGACGGCGTCCACACCTTCAAACGGCTCGTCGAGAAACAGCACGCGCGGGGCGTGAATGACGGCAGCGGCCAGCGCCAGCTTTTTCTGCATGCCGTGGGAAAAGTCGGTGACGAGCTTTTTGGGTTCGTTGGCGAGGTGCATGAATTCGAGGAGCTCTTCGGTACGCTGGCGGGTGGTCTGGCGGTCGAGGCCGTACATGCGAGCCACAAAGCGAAGATATTCGGCGGCCGTGAGCCGGCCAAAGAGGGCCATGCCTTCAGGGACCACGCCGATCTGCTGCTTGATGGCAACGGGGTTGCGGCTCATGTCTTCGCCGAGAACGTGCACATTGCCGGAGCTGGGTGCGAGCAGGCCGGTGAGCATCTTGATGGTGGTGGACTTTCCGGCGCCGTTGGGGCCGAGAAAGCCGAAGAACTGCCCGGGCGCGACGTCGAAGGTGACCTGGTCGACAGCGACGAAATCTCCGAAGCGGCGCGTGACATTTTGAGCGGAAATGGCAGGCGAATTCATGTCAAGCCAGCATACGGGGCAGAGGGCAAAGACTCAAACTCACTTTGGTCATAAGCGACTGGCCCAAAACCGATTTGGCCACGAAGAATGTTGGATGCCAAAACCGGAATCGACGCGCAGTGCCTTTTCTCTCAGGGATGCTGCGAGAGCAGATTCGCTCTAGACACCTGTGTGCGAAGACGTGGCGGGGCTTGAGGCAAGGGAAGCAGGGGAGCTGCGCTGCAGGCGGATTCGTATCTGGATGCCGCGGGAAGGCAGGTTGGATGCTTCGATGGATCCGTTGTGTGCGCGGACGACTGCCTCGACAAAGGCGAGTCCCAGGCCTGAGCCGGCGGATTGGCTGCCCTTGGCGTACTTCTCAAAGATGTGCGCGGCGACTTCATCGGGGAATCCGGGGCCGTTGTCTTCGAGGAAGATGTTGCAGTGGCCATCCTCGGATTGAAGGCGAATGTGCACGGAGCAGCCCGGGGGCAGGTGTTTCAGCTCGTTGTCGAAGAGGTTCATCATCATGCGATGAATGAGGGAGGGGTCGGCATCGACGATGACCGGTGAGCTGCTGCGCAGAGTGAGGCTGAGGCCGCGCTCTGCCATGCTGGGCTCGTAGAGATGAGCCATGGTCTGGAGCAGTTCGTCGAGGTTGACGGGCTCTTTCTGGAGGCGGAGAGCATCGGCACCGGCTTCGGCGACGTCGAGCGATTTGGTGAGGAATTCGCAGAGACGGTCGAGTTCGTCGATGGCGGAAGCGACGGGTTCGGCCCAACCGTCTTCGTCGGTGCGCAACAGGGCGGCTTCGAGGCGGCCGCGAACGGCGGTGATGGGGCTGCGAAGGTCGTGGGCGAGCGAGTCCGTGATGGTGTGCAACTGGCGGACCGTGTTCTCCACGCGATCGAGCATGCGATTGAGGGTGAAGGCGAGCTGCGCGACTTCATCGTTGCCCTCGACCTCTGGTACGCGGCTGCGGAGGTCGTCATGTCCGATGGTGGCAGCGGTATCTGTAATACGCTGCACATGGCCAAGCATGCGCTTGGTGGTGAAAAAGATGATCAGGAAGCCGAGCAGAACAATGCCGAGGCAGATGATGAAGAAGTAGAGGCGCAGGGTGTCAAGTGTGCGGTTTTCTTCGCGTCCGGAAAGGCCGAGGTAGATGACGTCGCCGTTGTTCATGCGGGTGGAGGCGACGCGGAAGTCGCTGAACGCGTCGGGGATGTGAATATCGACCGGATGGCCGGGCAGGATGTTTTTGGCATGCACGGCCTGCAGGACGGCGTTCTTGTTCTGCTCGCCGACCCAGAGCTTGAGATGGCCGCTGCTGTTGGTTTGCAGGAAGAAGACGGAGCGATTGGGGTCTTTTGCCGGCTCGTGGCCGTGGGGCACCTCTTTGGTGGCCAGTTCGGCGACTTCGCTCACGATGCGGTCGTAGAGGACGCCCTGGGGTGTTTTTTCCGCGACGTCGCCGAGGGTGCCGACCTCGCCGGTGAGCCATGAGTCGGCGCGGCGCTGGATTTCATGAGCGACGAACTGGTGGAGGAAGAGGAAGAGGATGATGGTTCCGGCGGCGAAAGCAGCGGTGCCCCAGAGGGAGATGCGCCACGCGGCCGTCTTTACCCGCGGCCTATTTATCGCGTAGGACATAGCCGACTCCTCGGATGGTGCGGATCATGGTGGGCAGATCGGGCCGCTCCACCTTGCTGCGGAGGCGATAGATGTGGACGTCGACGACGTTGGTATCCGGCTGGATGCGCATGCCCCAGACCTGCTGGAGGATCATGGAGCGGGTGACGACACGCCCGGAGTTGCGGCAGAGAAACTCGAGCAGGGCGAACTCCTGGGTGGTGAGCTGGAGGGTTTCTCCGGCGCGGGAGGCTTCGCGGCGGAGAAGGTTCAGTTCGAGGTCGAGCACGCGCAGAACGGTGGACTGATCGGAGGGGCTGGCGTTGCGACGGAGGAGATTGCGGAGGCGGGCCAGCAATTCGGGGAGTGCATAGGGTTTCACGAGGTAGTCGTCGCCGCCCTGTTCGAGGCCGCGCACGCGGTCATCGACCGCGCGCCGGGCAGAGAGGATGAGGACGGGCGCAGAGAAGCCGCGCGCCTTGAGGCGAGTGATGAGAGTGAGGCCGTCCTCGTCGGGCAGGCCGAGGTCGAGAATGACCGCGGCGTAGTCGCCATCCATTGCGAGCCGCTCCGCCGTGGCGGCGTTGTGCGCCAGGTCAATGGTGTAACCGTTTTCGGACAGGGCGCGCTCAAGAAATTTCGAGTTTGCCAGATCGTCTTCGATGACGAGTAGCTTCATGGTTTTCGGTCTTACACCCCAGAAGGGCCGCAGAGGGCCCCTCTGGTTACTTTCCTTCCGAAAGGGTACCTTCGAACGTTACATCTATTTTTACCGTTTTGGCCTCTTTCATGAACAGCATGGTGGGGTCTTTGATGCCCCAGGACACGTAAGGGAGGGTGAAAGTACCTTTGGCGGTGCACTGGTTGCCGTTGACCTGAACGGTCATAGGAACCACGATTTCATGTGGTTTGCCGATGAGGGTGAAGAGGCCATGGACCTGGATGGTGGAGTCGCCCGAGTGGTTCAGAGTGCCAGTGAAGTGTTTGGGTTGAAAGGTGATTTCAGGGAACTTTCTGACGTGCAACTCTTTGCTCTTCATGACTTTGTCGCGCGCAGTGTCACCGCTGTTTCCGCTGGCCGCGCTGACGACGACGTCGCCGCTCATCTGCCCGGAGCTTGTGTCGAACGTAATGTTGCCGCTGGTGATCTGGAAGACGCCGTTGACCTCGTGAAAGCCGCCCAGATTGAACTGGACCTGACTCTTTGCCGCGTCAATGTGGTACTGCGACTGCGCGTGTGCGGCCGATACCGCGAAAGCGAAACATGCCAGTGCCGCCAGCGAAAGCAAGGCCTGCCGCGAAAGGTATAGCCGGGTTGCGCTGCGACGAAGGGCCGGAACCCTGAAAGGGAACGAATGCATAACTTCTCCTCGGGAATTCCTCCAATGTGTTGAAAAGAGGAACCTATCCTGCCCTCATCTGACGACGGAACGTGTGGATGGTCAATCGATTGGGCAGAGAATGAACATATTGTCATGTGTGCGGTGAAAAAGGGCAATTAGTCTAAAACAGACGTTCTCTGGCGTTCCGGGCGCAGATGGATGAGTTGTAAGAGAAGTGTCATCTGCGTGTCATGCTCGTGGGGTGGGGCCATGATTCACTGGGAATCAAAGAGTTGCCTTGTGCTCGAAGCTGGGCGTCGATGAAGGGGCCAACGGCAGAGCCCCGAGGAAGTGATAGTCCTTGAGGAGCCAGTCTGACGCTACCTGCATCTCCAGGACGGATTTGTCTGCATGAATTCAGAAGTGAATATGTCTCTTCATGAGAGGCTCAGGGCGGTGTTTCAGGAGCAATTGCCGAGGCCGCATGACCTGGAGCCACATCTGGCCGGAGCGGTGGAAGAGACATTACGGCATCCCGGGAATATGATCCGGGCCGAACTGGCGTTTCGACTCGGGCGGTCTTATGACCTGCCGGACGCCAGTTCGGAATTTCTGGCCGTGGCGATCGAATATTTTCACACGGCATCTTTAATCTTCGATGATCTGCCGTGCATGGATGATGCATTGCTGCGGCGCGGATCGGAGTGCGTGCACCGCGTTTACGGCGAGGGGGCTGCGATACTGTCGGCGCTGGCCTTCATCAATCGCGCCTATGGGCTGCTGTGGAAGTCAGTGGCGGATGCGCCGGCAGAGGTGCGGAACGCGGCGCTGGAGTATGTGGAGCAGCACCTGGGCGTGGCTGGACTGCTGAACGGGCAAAGCCAGGATCTGTATCTCGAGGATCATGGCCGGCACGCACACGTGTACCGGCAGATTGCGATAGGGAAGACAGCTTCGCTGATTCGTCTGGCGCTGGTGCTACCGGCGATTGTGGGCGGGGCAAGCCGGCGCGAAATCTGCCTGCTGGAGCGGCTCTCAGTGGCATGGGGCCTTTGCTATCAGATTCTCGACGACTTGAAGGACATCCTGCACACGAACGAAGAGGGTGGCAAGACAGCGGCGCGCGACGCGGAGCGGAAACGGCCGAACCTGGCGATCGCCATTGGCATGGATGCATCGGTGCGCCGGGCTCAACGCCTGATACGGATGAGCGGCCGGGTGATTGCGACCCTGTCTGAACAGAGAAGCCGGCTGGCGTTTCTGGCCGATACGCTGGAGCGCTTTCACGGTGAGATGCAAGCTCTGACCTGTGCCGCGTAATCTGCAAGTCTATGATTTTTCTGAAGCTGATACTGACCAATCTGAGCCGTCATCGCGTTCGCACCGGGATCAGCATTGCCGGCATTGCCTTCAGCGTGGCCGCGATGCTGACGGTGGTGACGATTCTGCAGGGCGCCGTAGCGATGTTCTCTGGACTGCTCTCAGACAACAGCCAGATTGTGGTGTTTGAAAAAGACGTTTCGGATCTGTTCTTCAGCAGCGTGCCGAACTCGGCCGTACAGCAGATTCGCTCGTGGAGCATGGTGGATCATGCGAACCCGGTGCTGTTTGGCGTGGTGAGCAGCACGGACCACCCCATCATCACCTGCTTTGGCGTGACGGCGCAGGATGCGCGGCTCAACAGCGCAAAGTGGGTGGCGGGCCGAAGAGCGGATTTTGGCGCGGTGAAGGATGGCGTGATCCTGGGGCAGCGGGCCGCGGATTTTCTGAAGGCGAAGCTGGGCGAGCCGGTGGCGATTGGGTATGAGAAATTTCCGGTCATCGGCATTGTGAAGCTGAAGAACGGGTTTGAGGATGGCGGCGTGTTCATGCCGCTGCCGCTGGCGCAGCAATTCTTCCATAAGGAGGGCTCGTCGTCAGTGATCACGGTGAAGCTGAAGAATCGCGGCGATGCGGCGGTCTTCAAGCAGATGGTGGCGCAGAAGTTTCCAACACTGATTGCGCTGCGCAACCAGGAATTTGACCACAGCTATTCGCAGTTCAAAATATTAAAAGCGACGGCGTGGGCGGTGGGAATCTGCGGGCTGCTACTGGGTGGGCTTGGTGTTGCCAACACGATGATCATGTCCGTCTTCACGCGCATTCGCGAGCTCGCGATTCTGCGCGTGAATGGATTTTCGAACGGGCAGATCGCGGGGATGATATTTGGCGAATCGGGGATTGTCTCGCTGATTGGCGCGGTGGCTGGGCTGATGATTGGCGGCGTGGTGATTGTGGGATTGAAGATGATTCCGGCGCTGCATGGCTACATCGACTCGCACCTGCAGCCGTGGGTGATGATTGCAGTGGTGGTGCTGGCGCTGCTCACGGGCGTAGCCGGGGCGCTTTATCCGGCGATGTATGCGATGCGGGTTCGCGCGGTGGAGGCGCTTCGCTTTGAGTAGTTTTTTTGTGGAAGAGGCGGAGCCTGCCCGGAGCGTCGTGCGCGCCGTAGATGTGTGGAAGAGCTACGAGCAGGGTGCAATACGAGTGCTGAACGGGGTCAACTTCGAGGCGGTTGCCGGGCAGACCGTGGCGCTGTGTGGTCCTTCCGGCTGCGGCAAGAGCACGCTGCTGCATCTGCTGGGCGGGCTGGATACGCCAACGGCAGGCAGCATATATGTGCATGATGTGAAGCTGGAACCAGGGCGGTCGACGCTGCAGCTGCTGCGTCATCAGATGGGGTTTGTATTTCAACTGCATCATTTGATTCCGGGGCTTACGCTCGAAGAGAACTGCATGATTCCGGCGGTGGCCGCAGGGACGGCACGCGATGCCGCGCGCGCACGCATGTTGCAGCTGACCGAGCGCACGGGCATTGTGCACCGGCTGAAGCAGCCGATTCAAAAGCTCTCTGGCGGGGAACGCCAGCGGACCGCGCTGTGCCGTGCACTGATGAATCGGCCAAGCATTCTGCTGGCCGATGAGCCGACGGGGTCGCTGGACGAAAGCACCAGCAGGCAAATTTTTGAGTTGCTGCTGGAACTGGTGGAGACGGAACAGATCACGCTCGTCATGGCGACGCACGACCGCGGCCTGGCGGAGCGCTGCCACCGGCTGGTGGAAATGCGCGACGGGCGCGTAGTCGATGCACGCGCGCCAGAGGCCGAAGTTACGCAGGGAGTGCAATGAAGAGGGCGGCCGCATCTTCCGTGCGCGTGGGATATGTCACCGATGCTGTGACAGATTCCACTGTGGTGGCGCAGGCCACGTGGCACAGCCTGGCATGGCTGGTGTTTGCGAACATGATCGGCGTATGGATCGCCATTCTGCTGCTGTACCCCGGCGCGGGCAACTGGATTGCGCCGCTGAGCTATGGCCGCTGGATGCCGGCACACCTGGATTTGCAGCTCTACGGCTGGATCAGCCTGCCGCTGGTGGGCTGGGCGCTACGCGTCTACCGTGCGGACCGCGGCAGGATTGCGCCGTGGAGCAAGACCGCGCTGGTACTTTGGTCGCTGGCGTTGACGCTGGGTACAGTGTCATGGCTCAGCGGGCATACCACAGGCAAACTCTTCCTGGACTGGACGGGCTACGTACGGGTCTTCTTTCCAGCGACCATTCTTTATCTCTGGGGCATTCTTGTCATCGCGCTGGCGCGGGACTGGCGGGAGGCGCGGACGTCGAGGCTTGCGCTGGCAGCGAAGCTTGGCGGCCTGATGGTGCTGCTGATCGTTCCGTTTCTGATTTACGTTGCCTGCAATCCGAATATCTATCCTCCGGTGAATCCGGCGACGGGAGGGCCAACCGGTGCGAGCCAGCTGGAATCTGTACTTGTCACGGTTCTGATTCTGTTCCTGGTTCCGTACGGAGTCACGAAGCGGACCGAAGAGCCGACGCTCTGGCTGAAAATCTGCTGGATTGTGTTTGCGATGGAGGCCGTGCTTTGCATCAGCCTAGGGCGCTATGACGCCAGCAACAGCAATCCGGCGCAGTACATGGGGCTGGCGACGGTGCTGGTGTGGGCTCCACTGCTGCCGAAGTACTACCGCGCGTTTGAGTGGCGGCCGGCAGCGCGGATCTGGCTGCAGGCGACCTATGTGTGGTGGGCGATGCTGCTGGTGACGGGCTGGATCCTGTTTCTACCCGGAGTGCTGAACCGGTTCAAGTTTACGGATGGCCTTGTGGGGCATTCGCTGATGGCGATGGCCGGATTTGTGACGACCCTGCTTGTTCTGCTGCTGGTGATGTTGCTGGGCGAGGATGGAGACGTTTTTCATTCGAAGTCGGCCTTTTGGGCATGGCAACTTGGGACCTTCGGTTATGTTGTGATCATGTTTTATGCGGGCTGGATCGAGGGCGCGCATCCGACGTTTACCATGGTGCCCGGACCACTGCGGAATGCGATCTACTGGCTGAGGCTGATATTGGGCATGGCTATGACGGCGGGTTCCATCAATTGGCTCTACTGGCATACGCAGCGTATGCGGAAGCGTGCTGCCGAAGCAAATGCTGCCAATGGGCATGATGTCGCGGCGCGCATAGCGGAGGTGGTTTCGTGATGAAGGCCCGCACGGCAATCCAGCTGTATCACTACGCCGCCGGACTTTGCGATACGAGTACGGGGCTGCTGCTGCTGTTTGCTCCGGCGTTCACGCTGCGCATGATGGGAATTACCCAGAATCCGCAGCCGCTTTTCTACGCCAGCTACGTAGGGATCTTTGTGTTCTGCGTGGGATTCAGCTACCTGGTGGTTCCGGGCACGGGGCTGGCAAAGTCACTGCGCGCCGCGAGCTGGCGCACACAATGGCTGATTACGGCGCTGTTTCGAACAGCGATCGCTGTATTCGTATCCTTGCAGGTTGCATTTGGCGCCATGCAGCCTGCGTGGCTTGCGGTCGCGCTGACGGACACAACGTTTGCGGTGATCCAATGGATTGGATTACGCAGGGACTGGATCGCACTTGCCGAATAGCGGGATACAAGGGACGGCGCCGCGAACCAGCCGCTGGAGCGGCTGGCAGGGAATTGTACTTGTAGCGGGTACGTATACTTATTTTCTGATTTTTGCGCAGTTCGGCTTTCTGAAGCGGCTCAACGAGCTTGGGCTTTCCGCGGCGCATCTGAAGGCCGTGATGGGCGCGATGGCGGTGGGCGGAATCCTGGCCAGCCTTGCGGCTGCGCGCTTTAAGGTGGAATCCGATCCGGCGCGCCGGTTGCAGTGGTCGCTGCTGGGCAGCGCACTGGCCGCTGTGCTTACACTGCTGCGGCTGAATCTGGCGGGCGGCATGGCGGTGGCGGCACTGATCGGAATTTCGCTCGGCGTACTCACGGTCACGCTGGTGACGCATCTGCCGCGTTGGATTGGCGCAACGCAGGCGCTGATGAAAATTGCGCTGGGCACGGGAACGGCGTACCTGATTAGCAATATTCCCGGACTGTTCA
>JAJZIF010000075.1 GCA_021810735.1 Acidobacteriota bacterium | reverse complement strand
TGGACATCGAGTCCCACATATCGCACACTGTTCATCTGGGTGTTCCTCCTTGTTGGCTTCGGTTGTCTGCTTCAGCACAGCAACCGCAGCTTACAAGAATGGGGCGCCCTTTTATAATGCGTGGCCCGTCGGGCCGGAATCGAATGTGGCCCGTCGGGCCGGAATCGAATGTGGCTGGTGCAGGAACTGCCTGGTAGGAGTCAAAGGCGAACTTGGGTGTGGAGCATTTGATCTGCACAAATTCCGGCGTACCTGCATCACGACGTGGCTCAGGAACAAGATTGATCCCCGCACGGTGATGGCATACGCCGGCCATGCAGATATGGAGACGACCTTGCGGTACCTGCGGCCCGCCGCTGCTACGGAGCGTATTGCCGCAGTCAGCGAGATCAATTGGTATTGACCAATCGGACCGACTTGCAATCAATTTGATCCCATGATGAGGATCTGGATAACGCCGCCTCTGTCGTTCAGCCGTTGACGCTTCGATTTCAGATACTTGATATGCGTCGAGCCAGTTGACGATCTTCGTTTCTGCCGCCGCGCGCAGGCAGTTCAGGACTCGATGTGTCGCCCTCGCCGAAATCATTTTGGGTCGCCAAGTCACGTCATATCGTCCAAAATCGCGCCACAGTTATGGCGCGATTGGTAGATATATGGCGTTTACCCATTTTATATGGCGCGTTTTCGTGTTTTAATTGACGCGAAGGATGAAACCGCGCAATTGAACGGGAAGAGTGATGGCCAAACGCCGTGAAGAAGACCTTGCAAAAGACCTAGCAGCAGTCGTGGACTTTGTGCGGCAAAGTGCGGATGGTGCACGAAGCGGTGACATTGCCTTCGCTCTGAAGAAGGTCCCGCAGCGAACCCTGCAGCGCTGGTTGAAGACGCTTGTGGAGCAAGGGCGGCTCACGCAGGAAGGCAAGGGGCCGGCCGCGAGATATCGGGTTCCATCCCCAGCGGAGGAGAAGAGAGAACTGTCCGCGCAGCCCGTGGGGCCGGAAGTTGAAGGAACAGTGGAGGTGGTGATACCGCTTTCCGCTGAAAGCCAGAAAATTCGCGAATATCTGCGACAGCCGTCCGCAATACGCAAAGCAGTGGGATACAACCGTCAGTTTCTTGACAGCTACCGGCCCAACACGAGTTTTTACTTATCGGCTAAAGAGCGGGCACACATGGCGGAAGTAGGCACGACGAAGGCGGTCGTCGAAGCTGCCGGCACTTACGCGAAGCAGATTCTGAACCGCCTGCTGATCGACCTGTCCTGGAACTCGAGCCGGCTCGAGGGCAATACCTATTCGCTGCTTGATACCCGTCGCCTGATCGAGTTCGGCGAAGAGGCTGAGGGCCGGAACCGGTTGGAAGCCCAAATGATTCTCAACCATAAGGACGCGATCGCGTTCCTCGTGAGCGCGGCGGATGAGATCGGCTTTAACCGCTATACAGTTCTGAATCTCCACGGCATTTTGGCACAGAACCTCCTGCCGGACGAGGCGGCGGCGGGACGGCTGCGACGCATCGCTGTGGGTATTGAAAAGTCTGCATTCCACCCGCTCGAAGTCCCGCAGTTGATCGAGGAGTGCTTCAATCAAGTGCTGGCGACGGCAGCAGCGATCCGGGATCCGTTCGAGCAAGCGTTCTTTGCCATGGTGCAACTGCCCTATCTTCAGCCCTTCGATGATGTCAATAAGCGTGTCTCGCGTCTGGCGGCCAACATTCCATTTATTAAGGGGAATCTTTCGCCGCTGTCATTCATCGCTGTGCCACGCTCAAGCTATACAGAAGCAATGCTCGGTGTTTATGAACAGAATAAGGTTGCTTTCTTGAAAGACATCTTCATCTGGGCTTATGAGCGGTCGGCCGAACGTTACGCGGCTGTGAGGCAGTCCCTGGGCGAACCCGATCCTTTCCGGCAGCGCTATCGGGAGGCGCTGCGTCAGCTCGTGGGCGACGTGGTGAGGCGACGAATGGACCGGAAGCAGGCAGGCATCTATATCGCGAGCTGGGTAAAGGACAATATCGAAGCGCAAGACCGCGCGGCGTTCCGAGAAATAGCTGAGTCGGATCTGCTCGGCCTGCATGAGGGAAATTTCGCGCGGTTTGGGGTCCGACCAAGTGAATTTGCCGCCTGGCAGGCCGCGTGGGAAGACAGGCAATGATATTCTCGCGCCGGAAGAACGCTATGACAGCGGGCGCGATGTTGTAGTGTTCTGGGGACCGACAGGGATCAGAGAATACGATGCGCCATCAGTAGGGAGGTGCTAGACGATCATTTTGGTGTCGACAACAGGAGCAAGCTTGAACTGTTCCGGGAAAATCTCCTGGTTATTGAGGAGATTGCACAACGCAAGTATCTATCCGGCCGGGTCGAACCCGATGGAACCGTGCGGATACTCACGGCTGATATTCCGTATTGAGGCGCCGAGCGGCTGGTGGCGGTAGTTGCGGTCGCAAAAGGTACGGAAGTCTGAGAGTTCCGATGTTGCGCTGGTCAGGAATTGATCGAATGCAGTTGATGCAAGAACGACCGGCGGGAATGAAAGTCGAGTTGAAATGCAGCGAATTCAAGTTGTACAAATTGCCGGTCAGACCAAGTGGTTCGCGCGGAGTTCAGGCGAAATCTGCGCGAGAGCAACCTGGGTGATCTCGCCGGTTTTCATTCCACAAACCTGCACTACCCAGTGCTACACACCCGAGCCTGTTCAGTGTAGCGAAGTGCAACGGGTTGGTATGGCCGACAAGTGAAAGGCATTGATCATCCAATAAAAAGATTTTCCGTAATGCAACTTGACGAAATTGATTTTCCGCTGGATTATCAGTGTCGGGCATTTGAAGGGGAGTATTCTTCGCCCAATATTCCAGCGCACGATGTCGCAGGTACAGGTGGGTCCCAACGAGAGAAGTATCTCGGACTGATGGAGAGCGACTGTTAACCGAGGGGTTGCGCGCCAACGAGAGGTAGCGTTCTGATGAGAATGGTTGATCGCAGAGGGTTCTGTCTGGGGCTGGGCGCGTTGTCTGGTCTGGCGCTAATGCCATCCGCAGTACAAGCACAGCGAATCTTAGATTCAGGGAATATAAGGCACCCTGTGGAACCTGCCAAAGATATGATGACAGCGGCGCAACGGGCTGAGCGAATGGCATGGTGGGAGGAAGCGCGCTTCGGCATGTTTATTCACTGGGGTCTCTACTCAGAGCTGGCTGGTTATTGGAATGGGAAGGCGATTCCAGGGCTCGGAGAGTGGATCATGAACAATGGTAAGATTCCCGTCGCTGACTACAAGAAATTGGCGACAACGTTCGATCCGAGAGAGTTCGATGCTCATGAATGGGTGTGGATGGCGAAGACCTCAGGCGCGAAGTATATCGTCATTACTGCGAAGCATCACGATGGATTCGCGATGTTTAATTCACCGGCCGATAAGTTCAACATTGTGGAAGCGACCCCTTTCAAGCGAGACCCGCTAAAAGAGTTGGCTATCGCCTGTCACGAACAGGGAATTCGGCTTGGATTCTATTATTCGCAGGACCAAGACTGGACGTATCCAGGAGGGGCTGCGATCCATGGACATTGGGACCCAGCGCAAAGTGGCAGTTTTTCCAAATACATCCACCATAAAGTAATTCCTCAATTGCGAGAGTTGCTAACCAACTACGAATTTGCCGGGGCGCCCGCTGAAATATGGTTCGATACGCCTACAAAAGAGATGACTCCCAAATTAGCAAGTAAAATTGTTCAGCTGATGAATCAGCACCCTGATGTACTTTGGAATAACCGTCTGGGCGGAGGATACCATGGCGACTACAAGACGCCAGAACAGCATATTCCAGCCCAAGGTTTCCCGGGTATGGTGTGGGAAACTTGTATGACGATTAACGACACGTGGGGATACAAACGCGACGATACAAATTTCAAGTCCGTTACGACTTTGCTGCAGAATCTGATCGATATTGCCAGTAAGGGCG
The DNA here is from genome assembly GCA_021810735.1 of Acidobacteriota bacterium. The sequence goes on along the minus strand of JAJZIF010000075.1, from coordinate 7,521 downwards.
GAAACTATTTGCTGAATGTCGGCCCGACGGCGAGCGGCGTGATTCCGGAACAAGAACAAGGTCGAATGCTGGCGATGGGGCGATGGCTAGCGATTAATGGGGATGCAATTTATGGAACACATGCCGGACCCTTTTCGCAGGAGCATGGCGCATATAGCGCTACGGAGAAGGGGCCCGACGGCAAGCCCCTTTGGATTCCAGTATGGGACTGGCGTGCAACAGCGAAGGCCGACAAGGTGTTCGTGTCTATTTTCGAATGGCCGGGATCCTCATTCAAGCTTCCTCCGATGAATACGGCAGTGAAGGGAGCGTACATGCTGGCTGACCCGCAGCGGACTCCTCTGAAGTTTACTCAGGAACGGAGCGGCCTGACGGTGACAATGCCTTCAACCCCGCCAGATCCAATTGCGAGTGTGTTGGTGCTGCGTACGTAGGAACGCAGATGACGCCATGCTCCCGGTAGAGGGGTGCGGAAAGAGATTATCAAGAGAAGCGGGGTGCGCACATCTAGGGGGGGTCCAGTGGGACTGCTGGAACCCGCCCGCAAGTACAACGTTTAGGATACGGTTCTTCGTGGGCTGCTGCTTCTTTCCCATTGGGCAATGGGCATCGCTGCTGGATACGATTCGCCGGACAGCAGTTCCAGGCCGGCTTTATACCAGGAAAAGCGACAGCTGCATCGTTGTTTTTGTTGCCAATCGAAACCTACTCTGTTGAGATTAGGGTGAGAAAACAGGCGCTCAGATCTCTGACAGCAGGGAGTGCTCAGATTCGGGTAATGCGTAGTTAAGATTGCTGACGTAGGGGTGTACCAGCATTGTAGGAAATAAACACTTTCACAGGTGAAAAGAAATTTGAGCTTGACGAAACCTCACACTGAAGAAGAAAAATGGAGTCAATCAAATCACCTACGAAGCTAAAGGAGAACAGCTCCGAAATCGGGCTTGATCTGTGGACATCCATAGGCTCCTCGTGAAGCGTGAAATGGTCGCCTGCAGCGACAATGGGAGAATTGATGAGTTTGGAGTTCTAAGAAATGAGAACGCGTCAGCTAACGTCGGCGCCTGTCGGTGTCCTAACCAAGGTTTTGGCAATTTTTGAATTGCTTGATCGAAACCCGGACGGTTTGCAGTTACGGCATATTGCAGAGTTAACGAAGTTCAACAAGAGTACCTCGTATAGGCTGCTCACGCATCTCGAGGGAACCGGATACCTCGTCCGGGACCACCAAGGCGCATACTTTCTTGGGCCCAGGCTGGTGAAGCTTGGATCCAACAGCACATATCAATCTACCATTCGCAGGATCAGTCGCCCGACTCTGGAAGATCTGAGAAGGATCACGGAAGAGACTGTGAATTTGGCTGTCTTGGATGGTCCCAGTGTCTTGTATATCGATGTGCTTGAGAGCCCCCATTTGTTTCGTATGGTCTCTGAGATAGGCATGCGTCGCGCCTTGCATTGCACGGGATTGGGGAAGGCTATTCTGGCGTGGCAGCCGCCAGATGTGCGGGAGCGCCTGTTGCGAAGCATGCAACTAGATAGATTCACGGAGCACACCATCGTTCGCAAGAGCGACTTAATTTCGGAATTGGGTCGGGTAGAGCGGCGAGGATACGCGGTTGACAACGAGGAAGCCCAACTTGGCGCCCGCTGCCTTGCCGCACCAATTTTTGACTCAGAGGGCGCGGTGACAGCGGGTATCAGCGTTTCCGGTCCATTGACGCGAATGACGCGCAATCGCACAGCAGAAATTGCGAAGGCGATCAAAACGGCTGCGGCGGAAATTTCGCTGCACTTGGGACACGTGAAAAACTGACAGAGAATGAGAGAGGCCCGACGACCATCAGCGCCGGTACCCAATTTCAGCTCCTCCGCTCACTGGAAGGATGCAGCCGGTGATGAATCGCGCCTTTCGCGAAAGCAGAAAAACGGCGGCATCTGCGATGACATCGCCACGAGGGCAAAACCCCAACAAATGTATGTCATCCAAGTATTCTGCGATCGCTGACGGATTGGGCTGTTCCGAGCACCACTGTTCGAGCATGGGCGTCCAAACACCGGCGGGGCAAATCGCATTGACCCGGATGGAGTAGCGCGCATAGTCGGCGGCCATCGCTTTGGTAAGAGCGATCATTCCACCCTTCGTGGCTACGTATGCCGCGTGATTCTCCTGGCCGATTACCCCGACCATGCTGGCTGTGTTCAGGATCGTTCCCCGGCTTGCGGCCAGGGCGGAGAAAGCATGTTTGGTCGTCCAAAAGACAGATTTAAGGTTTATCGACTGCACGATATTCCACTCCTCCTCAGAAGTTTCATGAAGTGGTTTAGATGGGGTGGAAATTCCAGCGTTGTTATGTACTGCGTCGATGCGTCCAAAGTGAGCGATAACCTGTTTGATGGCATGAGCGACGGCGGAGCCATCGGACACGTCGGCAGAAATGCCGATGACGGAAGACCCTAGCTCCGACATAGCTTGGCGGACAGCATTGTGATCGCGATCAAGGATCGCCACCTGAGCGCCCTCTCGAACATAAGCTGAAGCGCATTCGCGTCCAATTCCGTTGGCGCCACCCGTCAAGAGGATCACAGTGTTGGCAAGATCGCGCATGAAAAAACTCCTCCGTTGCATCCCGCAATCGCAGGCATCGCCGGGACTGGCCCCAGGTCGAGTCCGTACAGTATAGATCGGTGACACAGCCATGGTGATCATCGAGTTCCATTTGGACTGCCCGATGTCGTCCGCGCCGTCTGTGAAATGCGGCAAGCGCGTGTGTTCACGCATGAACCGATGGGACGTTGTTGCCTTTCAAAATTGAATCAAACAGCCGCGATAGGTATGCTTCCATCTGTCTCAGGCGGCGGTCCAGCCTCCATCCACGTTGATGATGCTGCCATGCATGAAATCCGCCTCGGGCGAACAGAGATATCGCACAAGCGCCGCGACTTCGTCCGGGGTCCCGAGGCGGCCAACCGGCTGCCTGAGTTTAATTTGTTCGCGAACAGAGTCTTCTTCACCGGCGTGGTATCTGGCTAGATATCCAGCGACGAATGGAGTATCGACAGTGCCGGGGCAAACGCAATTGACCCGCAGTTCCTTTGGATAATCGACCGACAGTTGCCGCGTCATCGCGATGACAGCGCCCTTGCTGGCACAGTAGGCAAACCGCTGCTTAACACCGACCAAACCTGCGACGGAACCTATATTCACAATTGATCCCCGCGTCTTGAGAAGTGCAGGCAATGCGATCTGCGTTACGCGAAAGACAGACTCCACGTTGACCCGCATAATCCGTTGAAAGTCATCTAGCGAAGTCTGTTCGACGCCGCCCACCATGCCGATGCCGGCGTTGTTGACCAGTACGTCCAACGCTTCTATATCAGAGAAAACCTTATGGATGCTCACATCGGAGGTTACATCCAACATGACGCTGGTGGCGTTCTCGCATCCGCCGGCGACTGTCTGGGCTGCTGCGAGATTGATATCGGAAACGATCACTCTTGCTCCCGCGGAACTCAGGTGCCTGGCAATTGCCGCCCCAATCCCGCTGCCTCCTCCCGTTACCAGAGCAAGTTTGCCCCTGCATTGAAAACTTCCGAACGATGCATCCATGTGAATCTCCGTTTTACGTGAATTCGTCGCGTCCAAAGGTGAATATCAGCGGCATGGCCTCGCTACCGTAGACCTTTTTGATGAAGGCCCTAAGCGAAGCCCATCTTTGGTATTCAGGACAACAGTACTTTACACGTAGACCTGTCCCCAGCGGAAGGAAAGCAGCGTTTGAGGGCGTCCGTGAATGCTCACGACGCCCTGCCTCTGCATGTATCACATTGATTTTAAGAGGTATGGCATCACGTTTTTAACGTGTCATATAGTGAAATAACATTTCAAAAAAAAACATCATAATCCAGCAAAAAAGAATTGACAGTACGGAAAACACTCCCCTAGAATTCCGGCGATTCTTGAACTGTAGTCGTAGCGGTTCCCAAAAAAGCTCTTAGCTGTAACGTCATCAACGTCCGAACGGTGGCGTCATTACCTCAAAACCTATAGTGGGGTCTCAGATGGCTGTTCTCTTTAAATCGGTTCAGTTGCTTACGAAAGCTCTATTTGTCACTCTAGCCGTGATTGGGATGACCGTTGTATGGACCAGCGTAAGCTCGGCGCAAATTTCCACTGCAACTTTGAGTGGCACGGTGAAAGACCCTACGGGGGCGGTTGTTCCGAAGGCAAAAGTTGAGCTCAAGAACGTCGGAACGTCTGTCATCAATGCAACAGTAACGAATCAGGCTGGTGCCTTCGCATTTGTCAACCTGAATCCAGGGACGTACACCTTACAAGCTAGTGCTGCAGGCTTCCGCACGGCTCAGGTCTCGGCATTTACGCTGACGGTGGGCCAAAGAGCGGCTATCGCCGTCTCTCTGCAGGTGGGCGGCAAAAGTACCGTGGTTCATGTGCAAGGTATGGCACCGCAGTTGAACACCACGAGTGCAAGCCTGGGTACGGTGATGGGCACGAAGGCGGTAAATGATCTGCCACTCAACGGGCGCAATTTCACTCAGCTGCTATCGCTGACTCCCGGTGTAGTGTCGATCAGTGACGCGCAGAACAGTAACCACGGTGTTGGGGGGTCATTCAATGTACAGCCTGCTGCAGCAGGGTCTGCATTCTCTTATCCTTCGGTGAACGGCGAAAACAACCGTAGTGACCTGTTCTTCACCGACGGTATATTCAATGAGGGAACGTTGCTCAGCACTTATGCTGTCCCTCCAATCATCGATGCCATACAGGAATTCAAGGTGGTGTCGCACACTGACGACGCGCAATACGGTGCTACGATGGGCGGTGTCATCGATGTCGTTACGAAATCGGGGACCAATCATTTCCACGGAGCGCTATTTTCGTATTATCGAGATCAGGTTTTAGATGCGCGCGCATTCTTTCTGCCCCTCTCAAGCTCAAAAACTCCTTACCACCAGAACCAATTCGGTGGCGTGGTTGGCGGCCCTGTCCTCTTAGGGCATCTATACAATGGCCGAAATAAGACATTCTTCTTTGCAGGGTATCAGGGGTTTCGTTATGCAACGGAATCCGATACTCCTTTGCATGTTCCCACAGCAGCAGAGCTAGCAGGGAATGAGAGTGATTGGCCCACGCAGATTTACAACCCCTACAGCACAGTGCCAAACCCGAATGCGCCCGGTGAGTATATCCGCCAGCCATTTCCGAATAATCAAATTCCTTCAAATCTGATTGATCCAACAATGGTGGCTTTCGCTCAATTTGTCTTTCCCAAGGCAGGTCCGGTAATAGACGCAGCAGGTGACAACGCTTTAGATACGACTCCCATCATTCAAAATCAAGACCAATTTACGCTTCGTATCGATCAATCATTTGGATCCAACAACTCTGGCTGGTTTCGATACAGCCGCTTCTTTAGTCAAGCCTCTTCCTCCGGCGGCCTACCCACCCTCCGGCAGACTACAGAAACTCCGGCTCAAAACTGGGGTGGGAGTTTCACGCATGTGTTCGGTCCGAGTCTCATAGCTCAGGCGCAGATAGGGCGAGTACTTTTAGCCGACAATGCATCGACGCTTTTCACGCAACCGATTACGAGCATTATGCAAAAGGTCGGATTTGCGACGGCGTTTACGGGCAACTTCGAAGCTGCCAACGGTGGTGACCTCTTGCCTTCACCCGGGATCGCAGGCTACTCGGATGGCGGCGATTCAATCCAAAACGAACCTAAGGAAACTGCGAGCTGGCAGTATAGTGGGTCGGTCACAAAGACGACAGGGAATCATATAATCCAAGCGGGCGGTGATTACATATCAGCTGGATTTGTGAGTCCGATTGGATATGACAGTCTGAATTTTACCGCTCAGAATACGGGCGATACCAATCCTGCGGACGTCATTAATACAGGAGATCCGATCGCATCATTCGTTCTCAACGTACCTTCGTCGGGGAACAGAAGGAACGTGAATGAAACGGAACGCCCCGGTGGTGTATTGAGCGCCTACGTCCAGGATTCCTGGAAAGCCCTTTCGAAGTTAACTATCAACTACGGAATAAGATATGATCTCACGCTGATTCCAGCATATGGTGCTGCAGGCACAGAACGACAGCACGGGGGAATAGTAACCGGGGATATGGACTTCAACAATGGCACCTATATCATTCAAAAGCTTCCACCGGCTTGCAGTTCGACAGTCTTTGCGCCTTGCATTCCCGGGGGTGTGTTGCCGGCCCACGTGGTTGTGTCACCGAATGCCAAGATAGCTCACAATGAATACAATGAGTTTGGTCCGCGGTTTGGCATTTCTTATCAAATGCGGCCTGAGACCGTAGTACATATGGGGTTCGGCATTGTGTACGACAACTGGGCCGCTGTGACACAAATGGCACAGAATATCGAGGGATCGTGGCCCGATATCGGACAGCAGATATCGAATAACCTTAACCTGCCCTCGTCCACATCGGCCACGCCGACTGTAAAAGCACAAGATCCTTTCGCGGGCGGAAGTAGCAGCCTGTACCCCGCAGCGACTCCCTTCAATCAGGTTCAGTGGTTCTATGATCCAAAAATCAAGAACCCGTATTCAGAACAATTCAACTTTGGCGTATCGCATCAACTTAATACCTCCACAAACCTCACCGTCAATTATGTTGGGTCTGTAGGGAGGCGTCTTGATGTTGGCGGATTCTATAACACGGCGAAGACTCCTGGGCCAGGCGACCCTCAGGCCCGGGCACCCTTTCCGTACATCGCCCCTACATTCTATGACCATAGCGTGGGAAGCAATTCATATAATGCTCTGCAGGTATCACTGTCGCGCAGGTATGTTAAAGGATTGTCGTATCAACTATCGTATACGTGGTCCAAAGACATTGACGTAGGTGGAGATGGGTGGTTTGGGGTAGAAGGCGGCGTTCCTCAGGATCCATACGATCCTGCCGGATATGGGAGCAGGTCCGTGTCGGGTATCGACCTCACTAACGTTCTTACGGCAGATCAGGTATGGGAATTACCTTTCGGCCCAGGAAACGCGTTCTCGGTGAAAAATAAGATTCTGAACTATATTATCGGTGATTGGCAGCTCAATAACATCTTAACGGCTGAATCCGGACAGCCGTTTACGCCGGTCACAAGCAGTGATGTGGCGAATATTGGTAGTGGACTAAACTACGAGCACCTGAATATTGTGGGCAATCCAAACAATGCGCCACATACTGCAGCCAAGTGGTTTAACACGACAGCTTATATAACGCCTCCGGGGTACACGTATGGAACCGCGGGACGAGATTCGCTAAGATCACAGGCCTACGTCGATCTAGATACATCGATATTTCGTCAGTTCCCAATAGGCGGCGGACGATCCTTCGTGTTCAGGGTTGAAGCATTTAATGCATTGAACCACCCTGTACTCGGAATACCAGACGCAACCATCAATGATGGTACTAGATTTGGCACGGTTAACTATACTGCAAGTACCGCGAGAGAGGTGCAACTTGCTGGAAAA
>JAJZIF010000074.1 GCA_021810735.1 Acidobacteriota bacterium | reverse complement strand
TGAGGGCATGCTCGCACAGCAGGTTGATGATGCGCGGTATGCCGCGACTATGGTGGTGGATCCGTTCGATTGAGACCGGAAGAAAAATAGGCCCCGGTGCGCCGGCGATGTTCAGCCGGCCGGCAATATATCCATGGGTCTGGTCAAGCGTGAGGGGCTGGGTCCGGCACCACAAGGAGACGCGCTGGCGCAATTGCCGGACGCTTGGGTGGCGCAATTTGTCCTCCAGCTCGGGCTGGCCGGAGAGGACGATCTGCAACAACTTGTCGGATGAGGTTTCGAGGTTGGTGAGCAATCGTATTTCTTCCAGCAGCTCGAAGGAAAGATTTTGCGCCTCATCGATTACCACGACGCAGGTTTCTTCCATGCGAAAGCGTTCGATGAGCCATCGATTGAGCTGGAGCAGCATGCCGGACTTGGTGCGGGTCGTTGCGGGAATGCCAAAGTCCGCCAGCACAAACTCAAGAAACTCCAAAGGTTCGAGACGCGGGTTGAACACAAAAGCCGTCGACACGCGCCTCTCGCCGAAGGAAGTCAAGGCACGCCGCAGCAGGGTCGTTTTACCAGTGCCCACCTCGCCGATAAGGACGGTGAATCCCTTACGGGCAGAGATGCCGTACTCCAGGCAAGCCAAAGCCTCCCGCGTGTGGGGCATCATACAAAGAAATTTCGGATCAGGACTCGTGCCGAACGGATTGCTGGTGAGTCTGAAGAAGTTTTTGTACATAGTCGTGTCCTTATGCGTCCGCCAATGGATTCTCGACTTGTCCGCGCCGCCGGGGCCAGGGAGGACGCTTCAGTGTCCTTCTCGTCTCCGGGGCGGCCTGTTCCCCGGTGAAGGGGATGACGGCCAAGGTCGGCAACTTGGTAAAGGCCCAGATGTCTCGTTCGCTGCGCAGCGAAATGTCGCGATACTCCAGCAAGCCGACAATACCTAAACCGAGCCCCAGACCACCGGCGAGGCCCATCCCCACAAACAAGCTGCGCTTGGGAAAGATAGGTTGTTCAGGCAGGTTCGGCTGGTCCATGACGTGGAATTGCTCGCCCTGCTGGCGCTGCTGCAAATCCGTCGCCATCTTAGATTGATTCATCTTGGTCAATAAGTCATCATAAAACTGCTGCGCGGTCTGATAGTCGCGGGTCAGTTCTTTAAATTGCTCCTGCACTTTAGGGCTGGACTGGATACGGTCCTGGTACAGCCTGATTTGTGCCTGGATCTGCGCCTCGGCGTGTTTTTTTTCCGCGATGGCTTGTTCCTGGGCCCGAAGTTGCGCGCGAAGCCGTTGTTCGGTGGGCGACTCGAAGCGACCGGGAGGCACCGGCGGCCCAGTGCCGCCGCTGGCTGCGGGCTTACCGCCTGCGGAGGCGGCCGCGATTTCCTTGCGCAGCTCCCCTATTTTTCGGCGGACCGCTACCACATCGGGGTAGTCATCGGTGTAGAGCGTCTTGAGCTTCGCTTCCTGGGCCTGCAGATTTTGCAGTTCCAGCTCCTGGTATTGGGGCGACGCCTGTTCGTGCTCCGGTACCTGAGCGTCGCGGCGGTCTTCGCGCAATTGCTGCGCCAGCATAGTCTCCCCATAACTCTTGTCCTGCTCCATTCGTCCGAGCGATTGGGTCACCGCGTCCAGTTGCGTGTTCAGGCTGTTCAGCATGCTCAAATTGCCGGCTTCCTGGTCGGGCAGTTTGCCCATGTCCTGCTGCTGGAAGGCCGCCAGCTTCGCATCCTGCTCATCCAGATTGCGTTTGGCGTCGTCGAGCTGGCCCTTGAGAAAGTCGGTCGTGTCCTCCGCGGACTGCTGCTGGGCATGGACATTGGCATTCACAAAGAGGGAAGTGATTTCGCCGCAGACCAGTTGGGCGGTGTGTGGGTCGCTCGATTCAAAAGAGATGAAGAATCCCGGCAGGCCCCCTGTCCTCTCAATGTCGGACTGGATCGGCTTGATGGCAATGTCTTTGCGCACTTTGGCGATGCGATCGTCCATGTCGGCCTTATTGCCGCTGTAAAGATTGAGGCGTTCGATGATGGGCTGAAGCCGGGAGCGGCTGAGTATCTGTTCCTTCATGGAGGCAAGCCGGCCGCTCAAATTCTCCGAGACCACCGGTTTTACATAGTTGTCAGGCACCGTCTGTTGCTGGATCAGCACGAGGGTCTGCGACACATATTTTGGGGTAAGGAAAAATGTGATGGCATAGGCGACGACGGGCAGGATGATCGCAGGGATTGCAATGATCCACCAGCGGCGCTTCAGGATCGCGAGGTAGTCCTCGGCGTTCAGTGTGCGATGACCAAGCATGATGACTCCTTAAATTTGGCCGAGACGCTTCGATCGAGGTGCGAACGTGATCCCTATCCCGACGAACTGGCCAAAGCCGTTCAGTGCATTTTGCGCGCCTGCGGACTGGCCGTACGACTGGTTCTCGGCCGTGTAGCTGACAAAGGTCGAAAAAGCGGTAGCTAGTCTGCGGTTGAGCTGGACGCCGCCATATTCGGCAGCGATATTTCCAGTGCTTTCGGCGATAAGAGCGTTCGCGGCATTGACGCCGAAAATATTGCTCCCTGGATACCCATAGCTGCCGCTCCCGAACCCGGAAGTGCGGATGTAGCTTGCGGTATAGGCCACGCTCCAGTTCCGGCCCAGGGCCTGCTGTACGGATCCCTGGACAGAGTCTTCGAAGCCGCCCGGCATAACACCCAGGCCGCTCATCGCACCTCGGCTGTAGCCGATGTTGGCAGAATTGAATTCGCCGGTGTAGGTGAATGCAATGGCTGCCGCCAGGTCGGTTTGGGGCGGGAACGCCGCAGCGTCGGAACTGCTGATCCACTGCGGGCCGATCGAGGCACTCAAGCTGATGGCGCGGGTCCAGCGGCGGGTGGCGAGAAAGTTGAGGCTCTGGCTGATGAAGGAGAAATTTCCCAAACCGGGGTAGGTGAAACTCGAATACGCGTAGTCCACACCCAATGTATTCCTCGCATTGAGCCGGCGGTTGACCCCGGCAGATTCCGTCTGGTCGGTATTGTCCAGACCAGGTTGTCCCAGGAACCGCATGGTGCCCCATTGCACGGAAGCGAAGACGGAAGTGTTGTAGTCGAGTGAGCGAGTGACCGCGCCCGTCACACTGTCGGCGAGGATGGTGGAGAAGTTGCTGAGCAGCGTTGGCGCTGGGCCGCTGCCCGCCTGCGAGGTTTGCACTCCTAAGTCGCCCACCCCGGGAAGACCCGAGATGCCGAACGCCGGCGACAGGGGCAGATAGCTGAATGTATTGGAAACGGCGACACTCCACGCCTTCCTGACCAAGCCCTGCGAGAAGGTAATGTTCTGATAGGTGGTGGAAGCCAGGCCCGGGACATTCGTCCACAGATAGCCGCCAGAGTACAGCACGCTGGACGGCAGGGCTGCATTGCCGCTGATATAGGAAAGGTCCCCGCCGGCATTCGTCATAGAACCCCACCCTGCGGTCCCGGTGAATGCGCTGCCGTTTTCCAGAATTTCAGAGGCGTTGAGGTCGTAATGCACGGTCCCATCGCCCAGCGGGACCTTCAGGCTCGGGCCGAAAGAGACCGCTGTCGTGGCGTCCGGGGTTGCGGTTGTCGGGGAAACCGCCTGGCCATGCAATTTGGCGCCCAGCGACAAGGCGACCAGTACCGAGGCGAGGCGGCATGGAAGATGTTTTCTCATGGCACCACGATCGTGTCGCCGGGCAGCAGCTCGACATTCTGGCGACCTGTACCTTTAAGCGCCTGCTTGTAATTGAAAGGAATCTTCTCCTGGCTTCCCGGCTTGCCGCGGAGTATGTAGATGTGTTTAGAGTTGGCGAACGGAGTGAGACCTCCGGCGGTGGCGATGGCCTGGAGAGGCGTCATGCCCGCGGACAACATGACCGAGCCGACATGCTGCACTTCTCCGATCAGGAAGATTTTCTGGCTGTTGACCGCCGTCACAACAACGTACACGCTTGGGTCCTGAATATACTTTTTGAGTCTGTTGGTAATATCGGCCGCCAATTGCATGGGGGTGAGCCCCGCGGCAGGCGTATCTCCGACCAGAACAAGAGAAATCATCCCGTCGGGACGGACCGGCACGGGACCGGAGAGGGAAGGTTCCTTCCAGACCGTGACGCGGAGGATGTCCTCGGCCCCGATCACGTAATGGGCTGGGTCGACCTTGGTGGCGGCAACGGCGGCGTCTTTAGGCGGGGCATTTTTCTGTCCGCTCCCGGGCATCGCCATGAACAGCATCAGGAACGCGACGGCGCAATCGACTCGTTTCATTGGCTTAAGCCGCCTTTGCCGGGGATGCGCAACTCGGAAAGTCCGCTCTGCTTCAATTTATAAAGCAGGGTCTTGTAGCTTATGTTCAGTTCCCGGGCCGCCTGCTTGCGGTTCCAATTGGTTGCGTGGAGAACCTGGGCAAGCAATTGTTTTTGCATCTGAAAGGAGGCGGCGCGGGTGGCGTCCTTCAACGGCACCCAACTGCGGCCCCCACCCTCGTCCGCATTTCTTGGTGCAGCGGCTCGCAAGGCGGCCAGGGAAAAGTCGGAATCTCCAAGCACGACACAGGCCTTCATCGAAAGTTCCAGTTCCGCCAGGTTCCCTGGCCAGGTATGTTGCAGGAGAAACGACTGCAATTCCGGCCCCAGTTCAGGCTTGGGCCGCTCGTAGCGCCTGGCATACCGTTCGAGCAAAGATTCGGCCAGTGCGAGCAACTCCAGATCGCGGACGCGGAGAGGAGCGATACGCAGCGAGACTGATGCAATCAGATAATAGAAGTCTTCGCGCATTTTACCCTGCCGGACGGCTTCTGTCAGCTCCTGGGATGTCGTGGAGATCAGACGGTTCTTGGGGGCCGTGATCCCGGCGCGGAAACACCGGACCACTTCGGCCTGCAGCTCGAAGGGCAGGTCGGCCACTTCCACCAGGGTAAGCGTTCCAGTACCCGCCAATTCAGCCGACAAGGCGGCATTGTCAGTCTCGGCAGCGTCCAGGACCTTATATGTTCCGGCGGAACGTTTGGACAACGAGTGGACCAATTCGGCGATGGAGCACTTTCCCAACCCACGTTCGCCCATAATCAAAACCGGGCAGTCGCTGCCGGCGATGCGCTGGATGGCCTCCGCGAGACGAGGCTCGAGGGGGGTGCGCAACTCTGCGTAACGTTCGTCTTTTTGTCTGCTCGAAGACATGAACAGCCTCACCTACCACCATGAGTTAGCAATGCGAGTACCAAACCCGAGGCTCGCCCTTGGACTGGCCGAAGCGGCGTGGCGGGTCGCCATCGCGCAGACCTTCCACAAAGTCGAATGCGCAACCGGACCGGTCGCTCCAGCTTGTCATTTCCCGTCCAAGTGGAAATTCTTTTCCCTTTACGAGTGGAAATTCTTTTCCCTTGCGAGTGGAGCATTCCTTTCCCTTAGGAGTGGAATATTTTGTCCCTCGCGGGCGGAGAATCGTTGTCACGTAGATAGGGACTGAGTGGTACTTTTTCCTTCCAGCGCAAAGGAAAATCGCTCCGGCGTCCAGGGACGGAGTGACGTCAGTGGCGTTGCGCCAGCCGAGGGCGCTCGTTGGAGTGGCCCAATACGTGCAAGGAGACGGGACGTGGAGGCTAGCGTGACGAGGCAAACCGTGGTTTCCGGGCGACGCCCTCCATCGTTTCATTCCCGGCAAGGCGCTCAATCGTCAAGCGCGATCATGGAAGACTGGGAGCAGCCACCACAATGGTGGCCTGGATGGCCCAGCCTGCTGATCCTGGGCCTGCTGGTGGCCCTCTATGGCCACATTTTCGCAAAACTGGTCTACGACTGGTACAGCTTGCCAAATTTTTCCCACGGCTTTCTGGTGCCGGTCTTTGCCGGGTACCTGCTGTGGACCAAGCGCGCCGAACTGCGCGCGACCCCGGTTGCCCCGAGCGGCCACGGCCTGCTTCTTGTTGTGGCCGCCCTGGCGCTGCTGGTGGTCGGCGAATATGGTGCGGAATTGTTTTCCGCCCGGCTTTCCTTCCTTTTCCTGGCCGCCGGGGTGGTACTGACATTTTATGGCTGGGCCATGCTTCGGGAAATCCGGTTTGCGCTTTTCGTCCTGCTGCTGGCCATCCCGATTCCTGCGATTCTCTTCAACCACATCACACTTCCTCTCCAGTTGCTGGCCTCCCGAGTGGCCAGTGATGTGCTGCCCTTCTGCGGCGTCCCTGTCATCCGCGAAGGGAACGTCATCCAGTTGCCGTCCATGCAATTGGAGGTGGCCGAGGCCTGCAGCGGGATCCGATCTTTGATGAGCCTGTTAACTCTGGCTGTTTTCTATGGCAATCTTGCCGAGACCAGGCCCTTGCGACGCGTGCTTCTCGCCGCTGCCAGCCTGCCCATTGCGGTGGCGGCCAATGCCGCGCGCATCGTGGGGACAGGGATTTGCGTGCAGTACTGGGGCCCGGACAAGGCAGAGGGTTTTTTTCACGAATTTTCGGGTTGGGCGATGTTTATAATTTCGTTCCTTTGCCTGTACCTGGTGCATTCCACCATGAAAAGCATTTCCCGTGCCAGGAAGGACCGGACATGAAGCTGGTTCGATATTGGACCGTCGTCGGTCTGCTGCTGGTCGCGCTCGCAATCTTGCATGGGCGGGGGGAGCAGGATTTTGTGCCGGTCAGCGAGCCCTTGGGCCAATTGCCGGCAATCATCGGGCCATGGTCGGGACGCGATCTGCCCATCGGGCAGGACATACGAAGCGTACTGGGTAAGGGCGACTTTCTGTCCCGGCTGTACACCCGCCCGGGGAACCGCGCTCCGATCGATCTTTTTATCGGATATTTCCCCACCCAGCGCACGGGACAGAGTATCCACTCCCCGCAGAACTGTTTGCCCGGCGCAGGCTGGATGTTTGTCTCCTCCCGCTACGCCACCCTTCACGATGGACCCGGCAAGGGCCGACAGGTAGGAGAATATTTGATCAGCAACGGGGAACAAAAGTTGTTTGTCATTTATTGGTATCAGGCCCATGGCCGAAGCATTGCCAATGAGTACGTAGCCAAAGCGCATATGGTTCTGGACGCGATCCGCATGCACCGGACCGATGGGGCCCTGGTGCGGGTGATTACGCCTGTGGAACCCTATGAGACATTCGCGCAGGCAAAGGATCGGGCCCTCCTGTTCACCGACCAGATGGCCCCCATGTTGCCTCGCTTTATACCCAATTAGGCGCGCCATGCAGCCAGAAATCCGGAACAAGGCGGTCTGGGACCCGATTGGCCCAGGGCTTGCTTGAACAGTATTTGTGAATCGGTCCGTCATTTTGAACCGTCGAGGGAAACACGATGAAAACACTATGCCTGTCAGGAAGCTTTCGAACAGCACTGTTGCTGACCACGACCTTTGGGATCGGCCTGACCGCCGGCTGCACGCGTGATCCGAATGTGCTGAAACGGAGATATCTTGAAAGTGGCAACAACTATGCCGCCGAGGGCAAGCTGAAGGAAGCCTACATTCAATATTCCAACGCCATCCGGGTGGATCACAACTATGGCGAAGCCCATTACCAGTTGGCGAAAACTTATATCAAAATGAGGTCGGTGCAGGCCGGATACGTCGAAATGCGGCGGACCGTGGACCTTGAGCCGGGCAATCTGCAGGCGCGGATCGACCTAGGCAACCTGTTCCTGGCCAACGGCAACCTGGCGCGCGCCACCCGGCAGGCCAAGGCCGTACTGGCGTCCGATCCCAAAAATGGAGACGCCTGCGCGTTGTTGTCCGGCATAGCTTCCGTGCGTGGTGATCGCGCCGAGGCTTTGACTCAGATCGAACGCGCATTGGCCATCGATCCCAAGCGGGCCCCCTACCATGTGGCCCTGGGGCTGCTGGAAGCCGGAGATGCCGCAACTGCGGGTTCGGCCGAAGACCAACTGAGGAAGGCGATCGCGCTTGACCCCAAAAATGTGATAGCGCACATGGTGCTGGGCGCATTCCTGGAAAAACATGGAGACATCCAGGGAGCAGAAGGGCAAGACCTGGCGGCCGTTGCGGCGAACCCGGAGGACCTTCAGGCGCGGGCAAATCTGGCCGCCCTTTATCTGCGAGAGGGGAACAAGAGCAAAGCGGAAGACACTCTTCTCCAGGCCACGGAAGTACTTCCCGACAGGAATGAAGGGTCCCGTCTGCTGCTGGATTATTACGCCAGCTCCGGACAAATGGACCGCGCCGAGGAAGTCTATGCACGCCTGGTTGGCCATTATCCCAAGAGTGTTCCCCTGAAGCTCGCCTACGCGGACGTGCTGCTGCACAAGGGGGAGTTTGCCAAGGCCAACTTGATCGCCGCCGAGCTTGCCAAGGCGAACGGCAGAAACCCCCAGGTCGCCGCGCTTCGCGGCATCCTGCTGTTGCACCAGGGGAAGCCCAACGACGCGTTCAATCTGCTGGCGGGAGCGGTCAAGGATGCTCAGGACAGCGTCCAGATACGGCTCTGGCTGGCGCGCGCGGCCCTGGCCAAAGGAGACATTGGCATAGCGGAGCAGAGCTTCCGCGAGGCGGCACGCATAAAACCGTCCAACCTGCAGGCCCAGCAGGCACTGGCGCAGCTTGCCAACGAACAAGGAAACTCCGGTCAACTGGCCCAGGTGGCCAACAATACCATCAGGGTCCATCCCGAGTATGCCCCGGCTTATCTGTGGAGAGCGACGGCCGAGGCGAACCAGAAACAGGCCGACAAGGCAGAAACCGACCTGCAAACGGCGATCAAGCTCGATCCTCACAATGCCGGGGCCTATCTGGAACTGGGGCAGCTCCGGCTGAGCCAGCATCTCTATCCGGAAGGGATTGCGCTGCTGGAGCAGGCACTCCTGTACGATCCGCACGCGGCGCGCGCCTTGCAGCTTATCGCCTCCTACGACCTTTACCGGAAGCAGCCGGCCAAGGCGCTGGCACGCATCCAGGAACAAATCGGCAAGGCCCCGGGCGACGGCAGGATGTATGACCAGCTCGCACAATTCCAGATGGACACTGGGGACGTGACCGGCGCCTTGGCCAGTTCCGAGAAGGCAATGCAACTGGCCCCCCAGGACGGTGCCGCGATGATGGTCTATACTCGCGCCCAGGTCCTGCATGGAGACGTGGGTAAAGCGATCGCAGTTTGGCAAACATGGGCAAAGAGCCACCCAGGCGACGCCACGACCTACGCAATGCTGGGGACCCTCGAGCAATCCCAGGGAAATAAGGACCTTGCGATCGCGGACTATAAACGCGCTCTGGAGATCCAGCCCGAGCAGCCCATTGCCGCCAACAACTTCGCCTACATGATGAGCGAAAGCGGTCAGGACCTGGATCTGGCGCTTTCCCTGGCGCAGACCGCGCGGCGCAACATGCCGGATTCCCCCAGCACAGCCGACACTCTCGCATGGGTCTACTACCAGAAAGGCATCTATTCCTCCGCCCGAGACCTGCTGATCACGGCGCTGCGCACCGCTCCCGATGACCCTGCCATCCAGCTTCATCTGGGACTGACCTATGGCCGATTATCCGATAAACCGGATGCTGTGCTTCATTTGAAGAAAGCTGCGGCGCTCGCCCCCAACACTCAGACGGCAAAAGATGCGGACAGGGCGCTGCAGGCTTTGGGCCGCGCATGAAGCTGCTGGTGTTCTGGTTCAGTTTTGCCATCGTCGGCTACACCTACGTGGGCTACTTTGTCTTTCTCTCGGTGCTCGCCCGGCTGCGTCGCGAGCCTGTCCTGAAACAGGCGATCGTTCCGCCGGTCTCCATCGTGATTGCGGCGCGCAACGAAGAGGCCCGGCTGCCTGCCAAATTGGCCGATCTTCTCCTCCAGAATTACCCAAAAGATCGGCTTCAGATTGTTGTTGTGTCCGATGGATCGGTGGATGGTACGGCTGCTCTGCTGAGGACGCACAGCTTGGACCTCGTTCCCATCATCCTTGAAGAACCACAGGGCAAAGCTGCAGCCTTGAATCACGCGGTGCGTGTTGCCACAGGAGACGTCCTCTTATTTTTGGATGTCCGTCAGTCTCTCGAAGCGAGCGCCATTACTCGGCTGGTCGCCTGCTTTGCCGATCCCGGCGTCGGCGCTGTCAGCGGCGAGTTGTTGTTGGAGTCTGGATCCGGAATTTCGTCCTCGAACGCTTTGGGGATGTACTGGAAAATAGAAAAAGCTCTGCGACGGCTCGAGTCCGCGTCAGGCTCAGTGGTAGGGGCGACCGGCGCCATCTATGCCATTCGTCGTGAACTCTATACGGAAATGCCTGCCGGGACCATTCTGGACGACGTGTTCGTACCGATGCATGTGGTGCGCCAAGGCAAGCGGGTCGTCTTTGAACCCACAGCCATTGCGCGCGATCACATTTTCAGCGAGAAGGGCAAGGAATTCTCCCGAAAGGTGAGAACGCTGACCGGAAACTATCAACTGGTACAACTTGCCCCGTGGCTGGTAACGAGGGCCAATCCTGTGCTTTTCCGGTTTATCAGCCATAAGCTTCTGCGTCTGCTTGCGCCCTTCCTTCTGATCCTTATGCTGGCAATCTCCGCCACTGTCCACGGATCCATGTTTCGGGCGATCTTCCTGCTTGAACTGGCATTTTATTCCATGGCGGCGGCCGGAACGCTTCGTCCGTCGAGTAGGCGCTTCAAACCGGTGGCGATGGCCACGACTTTTGTGGTGCTCAACATTGCGGCTGCAGTTTCGTTTTACAACTTTGTCACCCGCCAGGACAAAGTGTGGGTGCGTTAGTCGGTTTCCACAAATCGGCAGGACAGTGGGAAGGGTAAAGCTACAAGCCCCCTGGAGGATGCATTTTGGGAACAGGCATTGGACATTACATACCGCTTGTCGCCTACCTGGGATTCTGGGTTGCATGCATCGTGTCTCTGGCAGGCCGGCCCTTGCTGGGTCTGTATTACATGATGCCTTTCCTTCCTTATCAAACCATGCGGGCACATTTCCTGCTCTATCCGCTGGGAAACAACATGCTGACGATCCTGGTAATTGCGGTCGTCGTTGGTGCGACGGTCCATGGCAAGCATTTGCCGGCGTCAAAGCTTTACACCCTCTGGTTGATCTTCGGCTTGTACATGTACTTCTCCATGTGGATCGGGACGGCGCTTGGCAATGGGCCGCCGCCGCTCTGGCTGGGAGACCTGAACTTCACCACCTGGAAGGACTATATGTTGATGCCGCTGATCTTCGTTGCGGCCGGCATGGTGATCGAAGACCGCAAAGCGGTGAGGACAGTGATCCTGATCACCGCGATTTCGCTGATTTTCATCGACCGAAGTTCCCTGTTCGACAGCATGTCGAGAAGCTGGGCCGTGTTCGACGAGAACAAGCGCGACAGCGGCCCACTTGGCATAACCGGGTCCAATGGGCTGGCTGCATTCCTGGCGCAATTCGGCGTCTGCTTCTGGGGGATCGCACAGTTTGCCCAGCGAAGGAAGCTCAGGATCGCTTGCTATGGGCTGGCCTTCGTCACTCTATTCGCCACCATGTATACGTTCTCCCGCGGGTCCTACGCGGCCGTACTCTTCAGCGTGTTCGTGCTCGGGCTGCTGAGAGACCGCAAATTGCTTCTGGTCGTCGGAATATTTTTGTTCACTTGGCAAGCGATTGTCCCTACCGCAGTCCGGCAGCGGGTCGAGATGACGCACAGCGCGGACTGTTAGCTTG
>JAJZIF010000073.1 GCA_021810735.1 Acidobacteriota bacterium | reverse complement strand
ATCATCGAAGAGTTTTCGCTACGAGAAGAAAACTCAGATACGGAGAAGGCGACTGATGCATGAGCAGGGTGACGGTCGGAGCAGGACCTTTCGGGTTGCGATTCGAAAGTTCGGTCCGTTTGAGTCCGCTATTCCCAAGCAGTGGCAGTCATTCGACGCCGCGGCAAAGACAGGGCTCAAATTGGAGCCTGTGGCTTTGGAGCTGGAGCCGCTGCATCGGCAGCTCTTTCTGGAAGATGGTCTCGCTGGTGGAATCTACGATCTTGTGATGGTCAGTACAGACTGGCTTGCGGAAGCGAACGCTTTGCAAGGGCTGGTGGATTTGGCGCCGTATCTTGCATCGACTCCGCCTGATGGTTATGCCGACGGGTATTCAGAATCGCTGTTGCGGCTGCAGCGCTTTGACGATCGAGTGCTGGGCATGCCCTATCATGACGGGCCGGAGTGCCTGATTTATCGAAAGGATCTCTTCGAAGACGAAGCAGAGCGGGCGCGATATAAGGAGAGCTTTGGGGAGCGCCTGACTGTGCCGCGCGGATGGGAGGAGTTTCGGCGGGTGGCGCGCTTTTTTACGCGGCCCGATGACGGCCTTTACGGCACGGTGTTTGCCGGTTATCCGGATGGTCACAACACCGTATATGACTTTTGTCTTCAGCTATGGAGTCGAGGAGGGGAATTATTCAGCGCAGATGGAAGGACGTTGTTGGATACGCCGATGGCGAGAGCAGCGCTGGAATACTATCGCTCTATTTTTCATGACGCGAGCGCGATTCATCCCGATTCCGCAACATTTGATTCCGTCAAGTCTGGACTGGCGTTTGCCTCTGGGGAAGTGGCGATGATGGTGAACTGGTTTGGTTTTGCGGCGATGTCGGAGACGATTGCCGAATCGCAGGTGAAAGGAAAGACAGCGATAGCCGCGATACCTTCGGATAATGGTCAGGGTATTTCTCTGAATGCATATTGGATTGTGGGAATCTCTGCGGGCAGCCCGCACCGGGATGTGGCGTGGAGGTTTCTTGCACATTGTACCGGCCGTGAAATGGATAAGTTGCTGACCTTAAAGGGTGGCATCGGCTGCCGCAAATCCACGTGGGCTGATGAGCAGGTGAATGCAGTGATTCCTTACTACCACCTGCTTGAGGAACTGCACGAAAACGCCCGTGATCTACCGCGTATGACCAATTGGTCGAAACTGGCCGGGGTGATCGACCGAATGATGCTTGACACAATCCAGACCAAGGAACCGATCGCCGCCATTACGGAAAGAGCACAGAGGATGGCACGCGCCGTTGAAGACGGTGACAAGGCCTGGGCATGACCGAAGCATTGTGGCTGGGAGCAATGCTCGCTGTGATGGGCGGCGCGATGCAAGGCGCATTTGCTGTGCCCATGAAGTACGCGAGCCGATGGCAGCATGAAAACATCTGGCTTGTGTTCGCTGTCAGCGGACTTGTGATTATGCCGTGGATCGTTACGGCACTGACTATCCCGCACTGGCTGGAAATTTACCGTTCCAGCCCAGCTGGAATCCTGGCTATTGTGATTATCTGCGGAGTGGGGTGGGGGATAGGCGCCACGTTGGTCGGCATTGCTTTCAGGATCCTGGGAATCGGGTTGGCATTCGCGATCGTTTTGGGCTTAAGTTCGCTGCTAGGATCACTGGTCCCGTTCGTTTTCCAAAACCGGCATGGTATGGAAAGCGAGCAGAGCGTGCTCTACCTGATCAGCACGATCATTATGCTTACGGGAGTTGTCATTGTTTCCGCCGCTGGGGCGATGCGGGATAGGGATCTGGCCTCGGCGAGTGCCGGACATCGAGAGGGTCGGCATTTCCTAGCTGGACTAGTGATCGCGATTGCTGCGGGCGTTCTATCATCTCTGCTGAGCGACGCCATTGCTTTCAGCAGCCCTGTCGTGGATACGACGCTGAAGGCCGGCGTGAATCCGGTATGGGCCTCGAACGATGTCCTGGCGCTTTTGACAACGGGTGGGGCGTTCCCCAATATTGTCTACTGCGGATACAAACTGCGAAGCAACAAGACAGGTTCCCTTTACATTGCAGAATCCACGGCCAGTCATTGGGGCTTTGGCCTTCTGATGGGAGTGTTCTGGTACGGAGGGCTCATGCTATATGGTCTAGGCGAGCAGAACGTCGGCACTGTGACTGGGTGGCCGCTTTTCATTGGTGCGATGATCCTTAGCAGTAGTGCGGCTGGTTTTTTGACAGGTGAGTGGAAAGGTGCGGAGAACCGATCAAAGATATATCTTTGCATTGGAAGTCTCGCAATTTTTGCTGCCTTGATGGTCACGGCAATTGCCCAAAACGGATAATTCTGGATACGGAAATGACAACAAAGCAATCTCGCAGGCGCAATGCCCCGCCCCAAAAATCTCGACCGGAGTATTCCGTTCCGGCACTGGATAAAGGACTGGATGTTCTGGAGGCTTTGGCCGCCACGGGGTCGCCACTCTCGCTTAGTGATATCGCACGCTCCATCGGGCAGACGCCGAGTGCAGTATTTCGTTTGCTTAACCGGCTGGAGCGCCGCATGTATGTAACGCGGGATCTGGTCTCCGGTCAGTATAGTCTGTCATTGAAATTGCTTGAATTATCGCATTCGTATCCCCCGGTCGAGCATTTAGTGCGCGTTTCCGGACGTTTCATGCGGGAGTTGGCGGATTCGTCGCGCGAGTCCGTTCACTTGAGCGTGCTGAATCATGGGCGGCTCGTGGTTCTGATGGACGTCGCCAGCCCGTTGCGCGTGCGTTTCGCACACCAGGTTGGGGGCCAATTTTCACCCGTGGCAACGAACTCGGGCCGGCTTCTGCTGGCTTATTTGAATCCCGAGGATCTGGACGATTATCTCGCAAACGATGAGGGCTACATCAAACTCTCGAAGGCTAAGCGAGAGGCATTTCACGAAGAGTTGAAGAATATACGAAGGAACCGGTATGCGGTCTCCTTTAGCGAGGAAAGGGCCGGGATGCGGGACATTGCCGTACTTGTGGGGAATCCGGCCGTGGGTTCTATCGCTGCGCTGGCCGTTGCGTGCCTCGGTAGCGTGAAAGATAAGGCTGGCGTGAACCGGATAGTGGACGCGCTGCAGGATTGTGCGAGCCGCATCACGGCAGCCATGGGATTGAGTTATGAGCGCGAACAGGCATTTTGAAGATTATGAGATCGGCGCGTCACGAGAGACGCTGGGACGGACGATTACGGAAACGGACATTGTTCTGCACGCGGGACAAACCGGAGATTTCTATCCTCACCACATGGACGCAGAGTGGTGCAAAACGCAGCCCTTTGGCCAACGCATGGCGCATGGCACTCTGATATTCAGTGTCGCCGTGGGAATGACGGCTGGCGAGGTGAATCCCGAAGCTTTCAGCTATGGATATGACCGACTTCGATTTATTAAACCCGTCTATATAGGTGATACCTTGCATGTGCGGCTGACAATTAAGGGAAAGCGGGATTCTCCTAGGTCACCGCGGCATGGAATTGTTGTGGAGTTATGCGAAGCGCTCAACCAGCGGGAGGAAGTTGTATTGGCGTGTGAACATCTGCTGATGGTGACTCGCCGGCAACAGAACTGACGCCGCCGCTTCGGCCGCGCCGCAAGGGCAGTTTTCGCAAGCGGCAAGATCAGTTTGGGGAGAGCTTAATGAAAACAACGCGGAGAGAATTTCTGCAGACTTCTACTCTGGCGTCTGCGGCAGTTGCGCAGGGCCTGCGCAGTGCAAACGCAGAGACAAGGACTACCTCGACTCCGCGTGGTCAGAAGCTGGACGCGTTTTCCATTGCAGCGCGCCACATGATGGAGTGGAATCTTCCGGGACCATCGTTTTTTGAAGGCATGCTGCTCGGCAACGGAGATGTGGGCGTATGCGCGGAGGTACGCCCGGATGCGCTTGGATTGCACATTGCAAAGAGCGACTGCTGGGATATTCGCGTGAGTGAAGATCCAGTGGACTCAGTGTTGCCATTCGATCAGCTTCTCCAGCTATGGAAACTGGCCAGCGAGGAGGCGATCCGGATGGGCAAGCCGGATATGCTTTATCTCGAAAGCCACACCGAAGTATTCCGGCACTACACAGAGACGGTGAGTCGCTCCTACAGTAAAAATTGGCCGCGTCCGTGGCCGTGTGGCACGCTTTGGATGAACTGGGACCCGCGTTGGGTACGCGTGAAGAGTTATTCGCTGAATCCCGCAAACGGCTTATTTCAAGTGGACCTTGAAATTGAATCGCTGCGTCAGCGGGCGCGTGCTGCGCAAATTGCCGGCTTTGTGGATTGGACTACAGGAGCGGTGTGCGCGCATAGCGCGGATGATATTCCGCTAGGGTCCGTTTTCTACATTCCAGCTGTGGATTCAGATCAAGCGGTCGATCACGCGATTCTCCCGCTGCCAGAGGTTGCAACCCACGCGGGGGCGAAGCACGTTACGTTTACTTGCCACCAGCATTTTCCGGCGATCGGACCAACAAAATCGCAGCCCTTTCCTCCAGAATCTGCGAAAGACAGAAATTTCTCGCTCAAGGGGCGTATTACCGGCAATTGGTCTATCAACAAAGGGGAACGCACAACCGACGTCATTCTGAGTTCCAAGACGGCACAGCCATTTCGGATCGACGCATTGATTGCGACTCCGCGTGATCTGCTTTTGCGTAAACGGGAGAAAGAGGATTCCTCCATCCACCAGAAGAATTGGGTGTCGATTCCGCAAGATATCCAGTATGGCCCCGAAGAATTGAATACTTCGGCATACGTCGACAAGGAACTGGCTGATGTTGTCTCGCGCAGCTTTGAGGCGGTCCAAAAGGATTCACAAGGGAACTGGCGGGACTACTGGTCCCAGTCTGCCATTGAACTGGAAGACAAACAGCTCGAGCGAATCTGGTATCACAACCAATATTTTCTTGCCTGCTGCCTAAGAAAGCATCGGACGGCGCCGGGACTCTTTGCAAATTGGCATAGCGGCGACATCGGCACAGCCTGGCACAGCGACTATCATCTGGACTACAACTGCCAGCAGGTGTATTGGGGTATATTCTCCAGCAATCATGCTGATATGAACCTACCGTACGTGGAACTGTGCGAAAACCTTATGCCAATCGCTGAGAAATTCGCAAAGGATAAGTACAAGCTTCCAGGTGCTTTCTTTCCGATATCGTCTTATCCCGTCCCGAATCAAAGTGTGGCTTATCCTGTCCCGCCATGGGGATACCAAGTGAGCATGACGCCATGGACGGTGCAAGCCCTATGGTGGCAGTACCTGTATACGCAGGATGAAACGTACTTACGACGGGTGTACCCGTTATTACGGGCGGCAGCAGAGTTTCTGACAGCGTACGTCACAAAGGGACCGGATAACAAGTTTCACATCGTTCCTACTGTCTCGTCCGAGAACTGGGGATTTACGGTTAATCAGCGACTGAATAAGGATTGCATTCTCGATCTTGCCTTAACCAAGTTTCTGATGCGAGCGATGGTCGAGGCCTCCCAGGTTCTTGGCGTGGATGAAAGCGATGCGAAACGCTGGAAGGAGATTGAACAGAATCTCGCAGCGTATCCCAAGGCTGACGGCCCTTACGGAGAAGTCTGGCTGGATGTGCTTAATGCGCCGTTGGAGCATGTCTACAACGTGCCCATTACTCTTGCACCCGTTTTTCCGGGGGAGGAAATTGGTATTGGAAGCAAGTCGCCGGACTTGGACATTGCAATTCGCACAGCAAAAACCGTTCGTCTTGAGGGTGGTAATGACCTGGTGTTTCAACCCCTGATTCGCGCGAGGCTTGGGATCCTGGACTTTGACTGGTTTAAGGAGCAAGTAGCGTACTGCAGCCTGCCGGATGGCATAGCGAATGACCGAGTAAGACAGGCTGGAGGACGTTACGCAGAAAGCATGAATTTCGATTTCATGATGCGGATGGGTGTGTGGTGTGAGAATTTCGCGCTGCCGGCGGTTTTGAATGAGTGCATGTTGCAAAGCTATTCAGGAACGATCCGACTATTCCCGAATGCCCAGGGACTTAGTTCGGCACGGTTTCAGAATCTGCGGGCGGCAGGCGCCTTTCTCATCAGCGCCACATATGAGAGCGGTAGAGTCACTCATGTTTCGCTCCTTAGCGAGAAGGGCAGACCAGTTCGTCTCGCAGGGCCGTGGAAGGAATCGTCCATTCGAGTGACACGGATTCGAGATGGTAAGGCCGTAGATGTTGCGCGCAATGACGGTGTGTATTCATTCGAAACGCAGCCAGGAGAATCGTATCGGATTGAAGCAGCCCTATAAGGGGGGCGCACCGGCTGAGCTCGGAACTGGTATGCCTTGTATATGCACAACGGCCCAGAGCGCATTTCATAAACATTTTGAACTGGCGTCCCTTTTGTCCGTCCTTTTCGATAGGGTGTGTCAATTTTTTCGTACGGTGGCCGGATGTACAAGGTGAACGCGGATTGGGAGGTTTAGGGTAAGCGTCGGAAGTTTCCCCGTTGACGAAGGCGCGAGGGACACAGCGCTTACAATTTGAGGACGGAATTTGCTGTTCCAGCGACACTTAATTCTCTTGATGTGAATTCCATTCAAGCGTGTGCCTTTGCCCGTACGGGCAGAACCTGGGGTTTTCAGGTAGTGTGCTGCTGTTTATGTGACGTTTATTCAGGACGCTATAGGATAAAGGCGACAATGTCAGAAACTGAGATTGTGTTTCCGGAGCTTTTGCTTACGCGATGTCTAAGGGCGCTGGAACGATCGGCAGTGTAAAGATGGTCTCTCTACGGGGAATGAACGTACGGAGCAGAATGGCATGGGCTTTCAGCTCTGTTAAACAGCGAAAGGGGATTAACCCGATTCGTGGTTTCCTGCCTCGCAGACTAGGCTCGCTAAGCTTACGCATTTGTGCGTCGCTCTTCATTGTTGCCGCGATCACGTTTGTCCTGTTTCGATTGGTTCCGGTCAATGCAGCCGCTGTGGGATTTCTGTATCTGGTCGCCGTGCTATTCATTGCGACCAAAGGAGGAATTGTAGAGTCTACTATAGCCTCCTTGGCAGCGGTGCTCTGTTTCAACTTCTTCTTCCTGCCACCAATCGGTACACTCACGATTTCGGACCCTCATAATTTTATTGCGCTGTATGCATTTCTGGTAACATCACTTACTGCGAGCCAACTCTCTGCGCGCGCAAAGCGGCGAACAAAAGAAGCGGAGGCTGGCCGGAGCGAGGTCGAGTCACTGTATTCCCTGAGTCGCGCTCTGCTCTCGACTGATCCTGCACAACCGATCGCGAAGCAGATCGTCCGTCACATCATACAGACGTGCGAGTGTCCATCGCTCGCGCTGTATGTGCGCGACTCAGACGAAGCTTGCGTCGCGGGACTCTCGGAGGCTAGTTTGGCGCCGATGCTTCGCGAGTCGGCAAGCCGATCGGTTGAGATTCGCGACGAAAATAGCGCGCTGACTGTTACTCCCATTCGTCTTGGTGGTGTATCGATCGGAAGTCTTGCCGTTTGTGATGGGGTTTTCTCGGACGCTGCACTTCATTCCCTCGTAAACCTGGTGGCGATCGGATTAGAACGCGCCGAGTCGCAAAAAATGGTAACACGGGCAGAGGTAGCGAGACAGAGCGGAGAACTGAAATCAACATTGCTTGATGCGATCGCTCATGAGTTCAAGACACCTTTGACTTCGATTAAAGCTGTTACAACTGACCTGCTTTCTTTGCCCTCGCCCGCACTGGATGCGCATCAGCGGGAATTGATAAGCATCGTCGATGAGTCGGCGGATCGTCTCTCAAAGCTTGTGACCGACGCCATACAACTTGCCCGCATTGAAGGCGGCCAATTTCGGCTCAATCTGAGTAAGCGCCTCCCTCTCGCGTTGGTGAGCCGTGCTCTCCGGCAGATGAAATCCGTGATCGATGAGCGCAAGATTACCGTGTCCGTTCCTGACAATCTACCAATGGTCTGTGTCGACGCTGAATTGATTCAGCTGGTCATAACGCACATGATCGACAACGCACTCAAGTATTCTCCGCCGTCCAGGCCTATAGTGATTGAGGCTTACCTCGCAGGCGAAAAGGTAATCATGCAGATCTCCGATCAGGGGCAGGGGATCGCTGAAGAGGAGCAGGCGAGAGTATTTGAAAAGTTTTACCGGGGCAAGCGCCAGCAGCATCTAAAAGGAACGGGAATGGGTTTGGCCATTGCGCGTGAGATCATGCGGGCTCATGGAGAGAATATCGGCTTATCAAGTCAACCCGGACAGGGTGCGCAATTCTCATTTGCTATGCCCGTGGCAACGGGAGGCGGGAAGTCATGAGTGCCGGAAGAATCCTCGTAATCGATGATGACCCACAGATACGCCGTGTGATGCGGTCGACACTGACAGCTCATGGTTACGAGGTGAATGATGCGCGGTCTGGCGAAGAGGGACTACAGAGACTTCACAGTGACTCTTACGACCTTGTGCTTCTCGACATCAACATGCCAGGCATGGGGGGCATGGAGACTTGCCGGACAATTCGCTCAGGATCTGACACCGCCATCATCATGCTGACCGTGAATAGCATGGAGCGGCAAAAGGTGGACGCACTTGATGCGGGTGCCGATGATTACATCACTAAACCTTTTAACATGCCCGAGCTATTGGCAAGAATCCGAGCCACGTTGCGGCGTTTGCCGCAGTTGCCGGGGCAATCTGATCTGCAGCCTTTGGCGAATATTGGTGTGCACATTTCTTTGTCTTCGCGGGAAGCCACGGCGCGTGGGCACACCTCGAAGTTGACTGCGCGGGAATTCGATTTGTTGTCTTACTTTCTTGCGCGGCCGAACCGGACTATTACTCACCGCGAATTGCTTCAGGCTGTTTGGGGGCCGGATTACGGCGACGAACTCGAGTACCTAAGAGTATTCGTCAACCGGTTAAGAAAGAAGATCGAGCCCGATCCATCCAAGCCAACTCTTCTTGTCACAGATGCCTGGGCAGGGTATCGCTTTCAAATTCCGCAGTAAGCCTCCATGTTCGAAAGTGAGGTATCGCGGATTCTGACGGCACCCAATTTATTTGAGCATTACGTGATGTTTATGCGCTGTTTAGCCGATTGAAGGCAGCATAAGCATCAGATCGATGCGAGTCAAAGCTATTTCCAGAACAGGTTGGCGTGCGGATCACGTATTCACGCCGAGCGGTCGCTTAGATCGGAATCACGAAACCCTTGGAGCGGGGTTGATCCATGCGACGCAGCTTGCTCTTCATCTCAACTCGTCGACCTGTTCGGGGGCGACCAGTGGCGGCTCCCGTCATCTCATCGCCAGCCCACCAGGCGATTACGCGGAATGGATTGCGGAAACTCTATTCTTTGAGAGTCACAATTCGGTGTCATCGTATTATCACCATTTCCTTCATCTTCATGATGCGGAAGGTCAGGCAGATGTTCGAAATGGCGGCCCGCGGTGCCACGCGCCGGCAAGTGTCGCCCGGCGATTGTTAACGGAGCTGAACACAGGACTGCGATGGTCAATGTTCGTGAATATTGACGGCCGCTGCGATGGGTTGGTGAAAGATGTGCAGTCCTGGAAGGAGAAACTGTCATGACGTCGCAAATTCGAACACGTCTGGAAACGGCACCGCACCAGTTGAAATCGAATCTCGGGTTTCAGGATAGACCGAATTCCTCTGCCATTGCATCTATTACGACTCTTGCTAATAGTGAGGAGGTATTGGCGTCGTTACGTACCTTTACGCTATTGGGTCGCAGTTTTAGAACGCAGGTCTCTATCTTTCTGTTCGGTGATCCGCCCATCACCTTAGAGCCAGAGCCGCAGCTACCGCCCCAAGCCGTCGAGAAGTTATTGCGTTCCATCAAGTCAAAACTGGTTAATCGTCAGCTGTCATCCGGCGCACAGCTCTTCTCGATCGAGGTAAGCCTTATGGCGGCATCTTTCCTCATCATCGATACAGTGTCACTGCGCATCCGTCATGCGGAATCAATCTTGAAGCATCCGCCCGTCACGAGGTGATCTATGTTGGACCTTTTCTATATCGCAATGGCGATCGCATTCTTTGTCTTGCTCTGGGCATTCACAAAAGCTACAGAGCGGCTGTAGGAGGATTGCATGGAATACGCAATAGCAGCAGTACTCACGGTATTGTTATTTGTTTATCTGGTCTATGCTCTGCTGCGACCGGAGAAATTCTGAGGTCACGCTATGACATTTGTCGGAATTTTACAGATACTTGTTTTCTTTGGGATCATCGTTGGGCTCACGAAACCAGTTGGGACATACATGTACCGCGTCTTCGAGGGGGAGCGCACGTTCATGCATCGGGTTCTGGGGCCGCTCGAACGCCTGATCTACAGGATCAGCGGGATTCATCCCGATGAGGAACAGAGTTGGCTTCGATATTCAGGATCGCTGATCTCAATCAGTATCTTTAGCTTCCTCTTCGTGTATCTCATACAGCGGCTGCAGGGCTATTTGCCGTTGAACCCGTTGCACTTTTCAACGCCTCACGCCCCGTCGTTTGCGACGGCGATGACACCAGATCTGGCATTCAACACAGCGATCAGCTTCCTGACGAATACCAACTGGCAGTCCTATTCGCCTGACACAACAATGAGCTATCTGACACAGATGACTGCGCTGGCCGTACAGAATTTTGTTTCGGCGGCAGTTGGCATCGCGGTGGCGGTTGCGCTGATTCGTGGATTTGCCCGTCACACTGTGAAGACGATTGGCAATTTCTGGGCTGATGTTACACGCTGCATTCTCTATATACTTCTGCCAATATGTGTGCTGTCGACGCTCTTTTTCGTCTGGCAAGGTAGCATTCAGAACTTTAACGGACCGGTAACAGCTCATACGCTGGAGGGTGCTCGGCAGGTGATTGAACAGGGCCCGCTCGCCTCACAGCTTTCGATCAAGATGCTGGGAACGAACGGCGGCGGATTTTTTAACGCGAATTCAGCCCATCCCTATGAAAACCCGACGCCACTCTCCAACGTTCTGCAGATGGTCCTGATCTTCTTGCTCGGAGCGAGTCTCACTTATATGTTCGGCAAAGCAGTGAAGAATACCAAACAAGGGTGGGCGGTCTTTACGGCGATGTCGGTACTTTTCTTTGTAGGTGTGTTCGTCTGTTATTGGGCCGAACAGCGCGGGAATCCGATTATCGAGCACATGGGGGTTGCTTCCTCCTATACAGGCACGCAGCCTGGGGGGAATATGGAAGGCAAAGAAGTTCGATTTGGCATTGTGCAATCAACGCTATTTGCAACAGTTACGACTGATGCAAGCTGTGGGGCCGTCAACAGCATGCACGATAGCTATACGCCGCTTGGAGGTCTCGTTCCGCTCTTTAACATGCAGACTGACGAAGTGATTTTTGGAGGAGTTGGAGCCGGCCTCTACGGCATGTTGCTTTACGCGATCATCGCGGTGTTCATTGGCGGACTCATGGTTGGTCGAACCCCGGAATATGTTGGCAAGAAGATTGAACAGAAAGAAGTGAAAATGGCGATCATCGCGATTTTGGCCACGTCTCTATGCATTCTCTTATTTACTGCCTTAAGCTCGGTTTCTCAATTCAAAAGCGGCGGATACTGGAATCCGCCAGGGCCGACGACTGCAAACACGAATAACAATGGGCCCCATGGGTTTTCGGAG
>JAJZIF010000072.1 GCA_021810735.1 Acidobacteriota bacterium | reverse complement strand
CACGCGGTCGTCACGCCACCCACTCGATATCGGCTTTCGCGCTCTCTCGCCCAACCACTAAACAACAAGCAGTAGTGGTCACTGTACTCAGGCAGCTACCCCGCTTAGATCGTAAACAGGCTCTCAGGAAGAACCTCTCGCTTCGCAGTAAACTCCCGCTAGAGCCGCGGGGTTTAACCTTTCGCCCAGCAGAAGGGCCGCCAGCAATACACCAAACACGGGAACCAGATAGAGGGACATGGAAGCCATAATCCGTCGATAAGGTTTGGAAGGGGTTGCGGCGAGGGGGATTTGGATCGCTGACAGGAGTTTCCGCAGCGTATCCGGCCTGCAATCGGCATAGGGGAGGAGAGGCGACTCTCCCCCTATGCCGATTCTATTTTCAACGCCATGTCCCCCGAAGGATGGCAGGATTCGGTTGGTAAGCGTCAGCCTTCGCCCTAGCGGATCGACTGCTCAACCTCCTGCAGCCAGCCTGCCGGCTTCAGAATCTCGCGCGGACGTGAGCCGTCCGCAGGCCCGACGATGCCATCGCGCTCCATCAGATCGATCAGGTGGGCCGCACGGCCATACCCGATGCGCATGCGGCGCTGCAACAGGGATGTTGACGCCTTCCCGAACTCCAATACCAGGCGAACCGCGTCCTCAAACAACTCGTCGTTCTCCTCGACATTTTCTCCGCCGTCTGTGCCGTCGCGGCTCTTGTCGTCATGCGGGGCTTCCAGGAAGCCCTCGACATAATCCGCCGTGCCCTGCGTCTTCCAGAAGTCGACGACGGCGCTGATCTCCTTCTCTGTCACGAACGGCGCATGGAGGCGTTGCAACCGCGCCGTGCCAGGCGCCAGAAACAGCATGTCGCCGCGTCCCAGCAGAGACTCAGCCCCATTGGAATCGAGGATTGTGCGCGAGTCCACCTTGGTGGCCAGGCGGAACGACATCCGCGTGGGCACATTGGCCTTGATCAGGCCAGTTATTACGTCGACGGACGGCCGCTGCGTGGCAAGCACCAGATGAATTCCGACGGCCCGCGCCATCTGGGCCAGGCGAGTGATGGATTCCTCCACGTTGGCCCGGTCGAGCATCATCAGGTCGGCCAGCTCGTCGATGATGATGACGATCAGTGGCAGCGGCTTCTCGTCCGGATTGTCCTCCTCGAACAGGCTGGGCGTACTCTCGAACAGCTTGTTGTATTGCTCCAGATTGCGAACGCTTCGCGAGGCCAGCAGCTTCAACCGCCGCTCCATCTCCCGCACTGCGTTGCGCAGCGCGTTGGCCGCCAGCTTTGGCTCCGTGATGATCGGCGTGAACAGGTGCGGCACGCCTTCGTACATGCCTAGTTCCACCCGCTTCGGGTCGACCAGAATCAGGCGGACCTGGTCTGGAGTGGCCTTGAACAAGACCGACATGATCATGGCGTTGATGGCCACGGATTTGCCGCTGCCTGTGGAGCCGGCAATCAGCACGTGCGGCATGGTGGTTAGGTCGGCGTGGATGATGCGGCCATTGATGTCTTTTCCCATGGCTAGCGTCAACCTGGATTTGCTGTGCAGGAAGCTGTCGGCTTCAATCATGTCGCGCAGCCAGATGGTTTCCCGCTCAGCATTCGGCACCTGCAGCCCCACAGTACTCTTGCCCGCCATACGCTCGATCAGGATGCTCTCGGCCCGCATGGCCAGGCACAGATCGTCCTGCAAGCCGACTACGCGGCTATATTTCACCCCGGCATCGGGACGAAACTCAAACGTGGTCACCACCGGTCCGGGATTGATCTGGACAACTTGCCCATGGACGTCGAACTCGGCGTACTTTTCTACCAGAACGCGCGCTTCCTTCAGCAGATTGTCTTCGCGAACGACCTGTTTCTCATCGCTGCGATGCAGCAGCGTGCTGGGCGGCAGGCGATAACCCTCGACGGCCTTGGCAGTCACCGTAACCGGTTTGACGGCGGCGTCGGCGCGGGCGCCAATCTCGACCCGCAGCGATGCCGGCTCGCCAGATGCATGCCCAGCCGCGGGTTGCAGCTCCCGCAGTGAAGTGACGGGACGGGAAAACTCGATGTCGCTCGTGTTCCGCGCCAGGTTTTGCCGGGCTGCGGACAATGTCGGGCGCGCGACTTCTTCGCCGTATGCGGTGTCCATCTCGTCATCACTGTCGTCTTGGGGCGTAGCTCCACGCATCAGTTGCTGGGGTGGGGGCGCGGGAACCTGCTCCTCCCAAAAGTCGGGACGTTTGCGGACCCGGGTCGGCAATGCGTCTTTGCGCGTATCTTCAAAAATCCGCGGATCGTCGTCAGTGTGATTGGCAAGCGCGGCTTCTTCCTTCGCAAGCGCGCGAGCCGCAATGCGAGCGGCTTTGCGCTCCGCTCGCCGGGCGCGGGCATTGTTCCAGCGGTCCCGCCACGCGGCCAGAAACGCAAAATGCACGGTCAGCCACTGGCGCAGGCTGCCCACGCTGAACGTAGTGGTTAAATAGAGCGCCGCCGCCACCAGGGTCATCGACAGGACACACGCGCCCGGATAATTCAGATAATGCACCAGCAGGTCGGCGATGGATCGACCAGTAAGTCCTTCAATTGGAATGATATGCAGCCAGCGTAGATGTCCAGGCAACAGGCCCAGCAACGCGGGTACAAATATCAGGCACAGAACGGAGCCGATGAGCTTCGATACCGGCGAACCGGCAGGCCGGGAGCGCAGCCGGAGCCAGCCCAACCCACCCACCAGCGCCGGGAGCAGGAACGCAGTCACGCCTTCGGCTTGCAGCAGGAGGTCGCTCAATCCAGCGCCCAGCAGGCCCACCCAGTTGTGCGTCGGTCGCCCGGCCAGATAGCCTCCGGCAGTATCCAGCGAAGGATCCAAGGGGGTGTAGGAAGCGAGTGAGAGGAGCAAGAGGAGAGCGCAGGCCAGCAGGAGCAGGCCGATCAGCTCATTCAACCGACGGTTTCTGGTCGGCGAAAAGATGCGTTCAACTACTTTCATGGGGGCGCTTTGTACACTGAGCGAAAGCCGACAGAATCGTCGCCGTCCACCCAATGCCAGAGACACCAGAGCAATTCCGATTATGCCAGAATTCGAGGTCGGGAGGGCGAAAAATCAGCCAGGCTCACATGGGTAGTCAACAGTGAACCCGCTTCCCGTCCTTAACTGGAACGTGTATGAAGAGAAGAACATAGAATCCCGAAGGGAGATCACAGCCGTGCTTGAAAGCATGTTCCATCCGCAACTTCCGCTTTTGGAAAAGATTCTTCGGCCCATGGTCGTCTATTTTTTCCTGATTTTTCTATTGCGCATCTTTGGCAAACGCGAACTGGCACAGCTCAATCCCTTTGACCTGGTCGTCTTGCTGTCCCTGTCGAACGTGGTGCAGAACGCGCTGATCGGCAACGACAATTCCGTTACCGGCGGAATTGTGGGGGCGCTCTCGCTGCTGACCGTCAACTGGCTGGTGGTGCGCTTTCTCTATAGTTCTCCCAAGGCCGATCGCCTGGTGGAGGGCACGGAGCAGGTGCTGATCAGGGATGGAGTTCTGGACCAGGCTGCCCTGCGCCATGAACTGTTGACGGAGAGAGAATTGCTGTCCGTGATTCACCGCCAGGGCTTCGACGACTTCGAGAGCGTGAAAAAATGCGTCCTGGAACCGAACGGCTCCTTCTACATTGAAGGCCATACCCCGAGCGAAGCGGAACAGCACTATGGCGACATTGTGGCTCGGCTGGAAAATATCCAGCGCGAGCTGGGGCAGGTGCGGACGCAACTTCCAGCCAGGTGAGAATGATCGGACAAGACAGGTTCGCACGCCCAACGAGAATTCAACGCAGGCCGCAAATTTCAGGGAATGCAGCAGAAAGTGCGAAAATTGTTACCGTGCGGCAAAGGGAGTGTGGACATGACGGATGACTTGCGGCAAGCTATGCGAAGATTGCTGTCCCTGGCAGGTATCGCCCTCGTTGTTGTCGCTGTGGCCCTGCCAGCCGGCGCGCAGGCAGGGCCACACAGCGCTGGAAACACATTGCGGCGGATTGCCGCCATCGACTTGCCCGGGCCGACGGGAGAACGCTTCGATTACTTAACAATCGACAGGCCCGACAATTATCTTCTGTCCGCCTACCTTGGCGCGGGCATTCTGTATGTCATAGACATGAAGACGAATACGGTGGTTCACGCGATTCCTGGAGTGCCCGGCGTGGAGGGTGTCGTCTACGTGCCGGAACTGCATCGGGTGTACACATCGGACTGGCTGGAAAACAAAATCGGCGTTGTCGATCTGAAGCAGATGAAGGTCATCGCCAAGCTGCCTACGGAAGCCAAGCCGGACGGCAGCGCCTACGCCGCGCCGTTTCACAAGGTCTATGTGTCGGATGAACGCGGGAAGGCGGTTGCGGTCGTCGATGTGCGCACGGACAAGATCGTCGAGACCCTGCGCTTCAACAGCGAAACCGGCATGCCGCAATACGATCCGGTTGCCCGTCGCATTTACGTCAATCTTCAGGATCAAAACCTCTTTGCCGAAATCGACCCGGCCACGGACCATGTCATTGCCAGCTATCCGGTGGGAGGGTGCCGCGGCAACCATGGCATGACGCTCGATCCGGAGCACCGCCGCGCCTTTCTTTCCTGTGAAGGCAACAGCCTGATGACCGTCTTCAACCTCGATACGCACAAGGCTATCGCATATCTGCCCATGGCCGCCGGTGCGGATGTGATCAAATACGATCCCGGCCTGCGCCGCATTTATGTGGCTTGCTTCAGCGGTGCCATATCGGTCTTCCATGAAGAAGACCCAAACCACTATCGCAAGCTGCAGGACTTTCCCGTGCAGTACAAAGTTCACAGCCTCGCCGTCGATCCTGTCACGCACCGGGTGTACACACCGGAGCAGCAGGAAAACGGCCAGCCGGTGGCGAAGATGATTGTCTACGAAGCCGTGCAATAATCCTGTGGAGTGAAACTTTTGCCGATGATGGACCAGCCCGATACCAGCTTTCAATCGCTGCTGCACGAACTCCGCGTCATTCCTCCGCCGGAAGAGTTTTCTTCCAAGGCGCACGTGCGCAGCCTCGAGGAGTATGAGTCGCTCTACCGCCGCTCAGTCGAAGATCCGGAAGAATTCTGGGCCGCCGCCGCCAATGAACTGCATTGGTTTGAGCCGTGGACGAAGGTGCTGGAATGGAACGAGCCGTGGGCGAAATGGTTCGTCGGCGGCAAGATGAACCTTGCCTACAATTGCCTCGATCTTCAGGTCGAGCGCGGGCGCGGCGGCAAGACAGCCATCCTGTGGGAAAGCGAATCGGGCGAGGTTCGCAAATTTACATTTCAGCAACTGCTGGATCAGGTCCAGCGCTTCGCCAATGTTTTGCGCGCGAGCGGCGTTCAGAAAGGCGAGTGTGTCGCCCTCTACATGGGCATGGTTCCGGAGCTGGCGATCGCGATCCTCGCCTGCGCCCGCATCGGCGCGATGCACTCCGTTATCTTCGGCGGATTCGCCGCCAACGCGCTGGTGGACCGCATCAACGATGCGCAATCCGTTCTCGTCATCACGCAGGATGGAGCATGGCGGCGCGGCCAGGAAATCCCGCTGAAAACCACCGTGGATGAGGCGCTGGAAAAATGTCCGTCAGTCCGCAAGGCAATCGTATTGCGCAGAACAGGGACCAAGATCGCGATGCAGGCGGGCCGCGATCTCTGGTGGCACGCTGAAATGGAGCAGGCCAGCGCCGTTTGCGCCGCCGAGCCGCTCGATGCCGAGCATCCGCTCTACATCCTCTACACCTCCGGGACCACAGGCAAGCCAAAGGGAATTGTGCACACCACCGGCGGTTATGCGGTGCATACCTATCTCACCAGCAAGCTGGTCCTCGATCTCAAGGACGAAGACGTCTACTGGTGCACCGCGGACATCGGTTGGGTCACGGGCCATTCTTATGTGGTCTATGGCATTTTGCAGAACGGCGTCACCTCCGTGATGTACGAAGGCGCGCCAAACTATCCCGAGAATGACCGGTTCTGGAAGATCATCGACGACCATCAAGTGAGCGTTTTTTACACTGCGCCGACGGCCATTCGCGCGTTCATCAAATGGGGCGACGAATTTCCCAATCGCCACAAACTCACCAGTCTGCGCCTGCTGGGCAGCGTGGGGGAGCCTATCAATCCCGAGACATGGATGTGGTATTCCTCTGTGATCGGCAAGAGCCGCTGCCCGATTGTGGACACATGGTGGCAGACCGAAACCGGCGGCATCATGATTGCCTCCATTCCGGGAGCCGTCCCCAACAAGCCGGGTTCGGCCAGCAAGCCTTTCTTCGGCATTGTGCCCGATATCGTGAATCAGGACGGGCAGCCGGTGTCCGAAGGCAATGGCGGTCTGCTGATTATTCGCAAGCCGTGGCCGGGGATGGCGCGCACCCTCTACAACGATCCGGATCGCTACGTGAAACAGTACTGGTCGACCATCCCCGGCGCGTACTTCACCGGCGATGGCGCACGCTGCGACGCCGATGGCTACTACTGGCTCATGGGTCGCGTCGATGATGTGATCAACGTCTCCGGGCATCGGCTGGGAACCATGGAGATTGAATCGGCGCTGGTGGCGCACCCAAAGGTGGCGGAAGCCGCTGTGGTCGGTCGCCCGGATGCGCTCAAAGGACAGGCGATTGCCGCCTTTGTGACGCTGGAGTCGCAGTACAAGCCATCGATCGCCTTGAAAGATGAACTGCGCGCCTGGGTCGCAAAGGAGATTGGCGCGCTCGCCCGCCCGGACGATCTGCGCTTCA
Organism: Acidobacteriota bacterium; assembly: GCA_021810735.1. The sequence goes on along the minus strand of JAJZIF010000072.1, from coordinate 4,920 downwards.
CCGACAGCCTGCCGAAAACGCGCTCCGGAAAAATCATGCGGCGACTGCTGCGCGAACTCGCCGAAACCGGCGAGGTGAAGGGTGACACCACGACTCTGGAAGACCTTGGTATCCTCGCGCGCCTGCGCGAGCAGGAAGAATAGCTGGACGCAGTCCTCGCGGGCAGCGCCCCTGCTGCATCAATGCCAATAGATTCGCTGGGGCGCGGTTGCCGACAGGTCCACTTTCACCGGCGATGCAATCGCGGTCAACGTGTTGTAGTCGAAGTCGCGATAGAGGTCGAGACACATCAACTCTGGAGCCTCATCGAATGTGAGCGGATGGTCGAACGCATACTGGAAACTGTGAATGGATTCCCGCGCTTCGAGTTTTGAAAACAGGTCAGGCTGAATCGCCGCGGCCACCATGGCAATCGTTTCCGAGCGCGGCCCGGTTGTGATGATGCGAACTGGCGGCACCGGCGACCTAGTGTGCGCGGCATAGTTATTTGGAGTGGGGGACCCGTGATCCAGATCCTTGCCTAGCCAGCGAACCACCGCGTTGACCTGAGCCGACTCCAGCCCCAATGAACGTTCGCCGAGTGCATCCAACAGCAGCGCGAAGGCACTTGCGTGCAGCTTGTGTTGGTCGGCGGCATCCTCGCCAAAAAATAACGGATCGAGCACCAGCACCCGCTGTCCGCGGTCCACTGCATCGGCCACGTCCACCACTGTCGATGGCATGCCGGAATCGGAAATCAGGATGGTCGTCGGTGACGTTTCCGGGTCCGTAATCGCACGGAACAACACTCCTGTAGCGCTGAGCCCGTTGCTGAATTCGAAGCGATAGGCATGGTTTTCCAGTTCCTTTTCATGGGTCGCGCTGATCGCCCAGGCGTGCGTCACTGTGACGGGATCGTAGCGCACGACCTTCTTCAATAGCATTCGCTGCGAGTCGGCCCACTGCGCGCTCGGTTGTGCCGGAACCTCATGGTGGATCTGTTTTGCCAGAGACTGTGCCAGCGACAGGATGGTGAGGTTGTCCTTGGGAATCCCAACAACAAGATCTTCGAGGCTTCGCACTTCCGTATCCGTGTTGGGAAGCTCATTCGGCGATGCGTCGATGTGAAATACCGAATCGAAGAACTTATACGATGCCTCGCGACTGTCCAGCCCATAGTTATGCGTGCCCGGGTCCAGGTTCAAGTGCCACTGCAGATTCTCCGGCTTGCCGTATAGCTTAAAGAAGGGCTGGATGTCGGTATAAACGCCCTGCTTGACGACGCCGGCCCGATAGCAGCAATCGTCCATCGCGTTATAGATCAGCAGCGTTGGCCGCGGTGCGCGTGTCGCCATCAGCTGCGCGTAGTCCACACCCTCCCGAAAATCAGGCGGGTTCTGTTCAGCGTCATTGCCCGCATACTCAGGGTGTTCGATCGAGGTCGTCAATGAGGTGAATCCAGCTACCGGCACCGCAGGCCCCACCCGCGTGTCGAGCGAACTGAGCATGAGGGTCTGCCAGCCGCCGCCGGAAACTCCTGTGACACCGATGCGGGAGCGGTCTACATCCGGATCGTCGTAGAGGTAGTCGAGGCCGAGGCGCATCTCCAGGTAAAACAGCCCCGCTCCGTTATAGCCGGCAAGATCGAGCAATTTGATATTGTTGTGCGTATTTCCCGGTTGGTCGAGTTCGCCAAAGTCAAACCATTCCAGACTGAGTGCAAGGATTCCGCGGCGCGCGTAATTGATGCATCGTTTCTGCTTATGCGCTACGGCCTTGCCTCCGGCTCCGTGTCGGTTCACATTCACAATCGCCGGCATCTTGCCGGTCATATGTTCGGGCTCATAGAGCAATGCCGTTGAGAAAAATCCGGGAACTATCTGATACCGAAGCTTGACGATTCGGTAACCATCACCTTCAATCACTCCAGCTTTCTCAAACTGCGGCGCGGAGTCAACCCATGGCTGCGGCCATCCGTGATAGAGAACGGAAAGTTCGTGCGCCCGGATACGCGCCGCCTCCTTGTCCCACTGCTGAGGCGTTGCGGGCAACTCCAGCGGAGGCACTTTCTTCAGCATGAAGTGGCGCAATTCATCGGCCACGAGATCGGGTGACTGCAGGTGCTGGCTCAGCAGCGGCCGCACCAGCGTGCCATCCGCCTGCGCGTGGGCGGTGCCGGCCACGCAAACAGCAACTACGGCTGCAAGGAGAAAACGGACCATAGAAAACTTCATAGCTGACTCTCCCCATGGCAAGGTGCTCAGGTACAGTGGATAAAGTTGTTCTCAGTCTATCCAGAGAGCTGCAAAAACCGGAAATCCAATCGCGCGCACTTTATACTGCGAAGGATGGGAGTCTCTCCCGAGTGAATGCAAAATCGCCGGTGGAAATTGCAGGTCCTTCCCGCAGCCATCTGCCTGCGTTGGACGGCGTGCGCGGGCTGGCGATTCTGCTGGTGCTGATCGCGCACCTCATGCTGTTCAACAATCACACCGGCAGCCGGTTCGGCGATTCGCTCTCCGCGCTGCGTGGCCTGGGCTGGGTTGGCGTCGATCTCTTCTTCGTTCTTTCCGGATTTCTCATTACCGGCATTCTGTATGACACGCTTCATGACCCGCACTACTTCCGCAGTTTTTACATGCGGCGTTTTTTGCGCATTTTTCCTCTCTATTATGGATTCTTATTTTTCTTGCTGGTCCTTGGACACGGGCTGCATTTCGCCTGGGGTGGTCGGCAATACGTGCTGCTCGCCTACATGCAGAACACCAGCCTGTGGTTTCCGGTGACGGATTTTCATCCGGGCGCGTGGGCGGACCTGGACCATTTCTGGTCGCTCGCCGTGGAAGAACAGTTCTATCTGTTCTGGCCGCTGCTGGTATTTTTGGTACGCGGACGCCGTCGGCTGATCGCGCTCGCCCTGACGCTCTCCGCTGTTGCGCTTCTGCTGCGGATCGCGCTCTATCTGCATGGCACGTCGCCGCTGCTGATTTTTATGCTCACGCCCTGCCGTATGGACACGCTGCTGCTGGGCGGCTGCGTGGCGCTGTTGATTCGCGGCAACAGCGGCTGGCTTCCACGCCGAGGAATGGTGCCGCTGGCGCTCGCTTGCGCGGCCATCATTGCCGCCTATACGCTGTGGCACCTGGCCGGCGACATGCGAGACTTTTTCCTCGGCGCCACCTTCGGTTATACGGTCATCGCGTTGGGATGTATTGGTGTCCTGGTCGCGGCGCTCGAACCGGCAACCGTCGCCAATCGAATTTTTCGCTGGCCGTTTCTCCGTAGCCTGGGCAAGTACAGCTACGGCATCTACGTGCTGCACATATTCGTTGCCCGTCTGATTGCGACACTGACATCGCGGATGCTCGGCGCCAGCTTGCGCATCTTCCTCACGCCCTATTTGCATTCCAGGCCGCTGGCCGTGCTGTTGGAGTTTTGCGTCAACGCCGCCGCGGTATATCTGGTCGCCTATCTTAGCTACAACCTGTACGAAGTTCACTTTCTGCGGCTGAAACGATATTTCGGCTATCGCGGGACTTCCACACAAACCTTGGCTGCTAAGCAAGTTGCAGCGGAATAGGTCGCTTGCCGACACAACCCGTGGCCACTCCTCAGCTATACTTCCGTATGGGAAGAATCTCGTGCCACCTCGGCGCATCTGCTTGTGTGGGCGCAGGAAGATGGCACTCGTCCTAAACCACCATGGGCAACATTCTCGATACCATTGATTCTCCATCCGATGTAAAACAGCTCACCCTGCCGCAACTGGAACAGCTGGCGCAGGAGATTCGCGAGCGGATGATCGCCGTGCTGGCCAAGACAGGCGGTCATCTCGGCCCCAATCTGGGCGTGGTGGAGCTGACGCTGGCCCTGCATGTTGTCTTCGATACTCCCAAGGACCATTTTGTCTTTGACGTTAGTCATCAAGCCTATATCCACAAGCTGCTGACCGGACGGCGCGATCGTTTTGAAACCATGCGTCAGCCACATGGATTGAACGGCTTTATGCTGCGCACCGAAAGCGAGCATGACGTGTACGGCGCTGGCCACGCGGGCACGGCCTTGTCGGCAGCACTGGGCATGGCGGTGGCGCGCGACATGAATGGCGGCAAAGAGCACGTCATCGCGCTGGCCGGAGATGCGGCATTCACCAACGGCATTTCCTATGAAGCCCTGAATAACGTTGCCAGCCAAACCAAGCGGCTGATCATCGTGCTGAATGACAATGAGTGGTCCATCGATCGCAATGTCGGTGCCATTTCCTCCTACTTGCATCGCATCGTCACCAATGAACGCTACGCGTACCTGCATGACCGCGCCGGACGCTTGATTGAGAAAATCGGCGGCAAGACCGTCGGCCACGTGGTCCGCCGCGCCGAGGAAGCGGCCAAAGGATTGTTGCTGCCGTCGCTGATCTTCGAGGAATTTGGCCTGACGTATTACGGCCCCATCGATGGTCACAACCTGGGGCTGCTGATTGAAACCTTCCGCTTCCTCAAGACGCAGAATCGTCCTGTTATTCTGCACGCTCTCACCCAGAAGGGACGCGGCTTTCAACCCGCGCTCGACAAGCAGAAGAAATTTCACGGCTTGGGGCCGTACCATCCTGAGACTGGCGAAACCGTGCCGGCCGGCCAAAAGGCCTACTCCGAAGTGTTTGCGGAAACGATGGTCAAGCTCGCCGACCACAATGACAAAGTCGTAGCCATCACCGCCGCGATGCCGAATGGCACCGCGCTCGATCTCTTCCGTCCCCATTACCCCAAACGCTATTTCGATGTGGGCATCGCGGAAGAGCACGCCATCATCTTCGCCGCCGGGATGGCCACGAAGGGCCTGCGTCCATTCTGCGCGATCTATTCCACGTTTTTGCAGCGCGCTTACGACCCCATCATTCACGACGTCTGCCTGCAGAACCTGCCCGTCGTATTTTGCATGGAC
>JAJZIF010000071.1 GCA_021810735.1 Acidobacteriota bacterium | reverse complement strand
AGGCGCTACAAGAAGCGCCCCATCTACTGGCTGTTCTCCAGCCCCAAGGGCAGCTTCAACGCGCTGATCTACATGCACCGCTACCGCCCGGATACCGTCAGCGTGGTGCTCAACGACTACCTGCGCGAATTCCGCACCAAGCTCACCTCGCACAAGAACCATCTGGAGGCGGTCAGCATCAGCGCCAGCAGCAGCCAGGGCGAGAAGACCAAGGCCCTGAAGGATATCGAGAAGGTCACCAAGATGATTGCCGAGATGGAGGAGTACGAACGCGAGGTGCTGTACCCGCTGGCCACCGAGCAGGTGGAGATCGACCTCGACGACGGCGTGAAGGTCAACTACCCCAAACTCGGGGCGGCCTTAAAGAAGATTCCCGGTCTGGAAGCTGCCGATGAGTAAAACAATTCAGTTTATATCAGAGCAAGATCGGATCCTGCTCAAATATCAGCCCAGCGATATTCGAGACCCGCGCCTTGTTGGACATAAGCTTGAGACTGAAGGCCGAGTAACTCTTCGGAAAACATTCTCCTTCGAACGAGCTGACCTAGTTGAAAAAGTTGAATCGGAAGAGGTTGACGAGTTCGAGTACACCTTTCTCTTTGGCGTAGCTAACGGGCCATATTTTCGGGTTAAGCACCAAATTCTTGGCCTCAAACATGATCTGCTTCTTGCCAAGGAGATGAAACTAAGTGACAAAACGTTCATTGCCACCCGGGACATTTCCATTTTTCGCAGAATTGATGTGCTTATTGATGAGCCTATCGTGGTAGGCGGTGACGCGGGCGGCGCAATTCCACCGGAGGCTTTTGATGAGCTACTGGCTAATTTTCCCACTACTACGGAATTAACTCATTACGCGAGAGCCAGAGTATCTGGGGTTTTGAAAGACTACCTGGGTACCATGTCCGATGCTCAAACCAAGCTGGACACCTATCTCAACCAGAAGAAGACCATCCGAAATCGCTCGAAAATCGATTTCATTAAGGACTACGAACCGAAAAAATTCGAGTATGTTCGAGATGAGCTTTCAGCAATGCTGCTAGATGTTGAGGCCAATCCCAAGGGATATAAGGAGGAAGATTGGCAACGACAGATTGCTGAGTTCATATTACTTATTTTTCCCAAATACGTAGCCCTTCTCGAAAAAGTGCACACCAAAGACTTCTATCCAAAGGGCTGCAAGGTCCAGACAAAACGAGAAATTGACTTAATGCTTGTCGATGCCAATGGGACTGTGGATGTTATTGAAATAAAGAGACCAGAGTCTCATCAATTGCTCTCAAAAAAGCCAGGCTCTCGCGGCAACTACACCCCAAATGGCGAGCTATCAGAGGCTGTCATGCAGGTCGAGAAGTATCTATTCCACTTGAGTAAATGGGGGCGAACCGGTGAGCGTGCCATTCAGGGAAAGCGCAAGACAGAATTGCCTGCTGATTTCGAAATCAGGATTACCAACCCGAAAGCGATGCTCATTCTTGGCCGAGACAAGGATTTCACAGTAGACCAGCTGTTTGATTTTGAAATAATCAAGCGTAAGTACGCCAACATCGTCGACATTATGACGTATGACGATCTGCTGCGCCGGTTGGACAATATCATCGCCATGATTCATCACAACTATTCAAAATTGGGAACTAAGGGAGGGAAAGCATGAACGACCGCATAGCCCAGGCCCTGACCAAACTCTTCGACCGGCACCGGATCGTCTTCTGGTACGACGCCAAACAGGAGTTGCGTGACGACTTCGAGGCGCTTCAGCTTCACGGCGTCGAGAAGCTGGAACTGATCAACAACGAGTACGGCATCAAGTACAAGCTGCTCCGTGAGCAACCGGAACAGAAATTCCTGCTCTACCGCGAAGGCCCTCAGCCCGCCGATCTGGATAACTGGCTGCTGGATGTACAACTGGCCCACGGCGAGTTCCGCACCGACCAGGTGGCCATCTGGCTGTCCGAACTGGAGCTCGGCCTGGAGTTTACGGATGTGGTGCAGGCCCATGCGGAGTTCTTCCAGGCGGTCAAACGCAAGGACGCCCTCAAGAAGCTGCTGAAAGCGGACGACACCGCCGGACAGATTCGCCTGAAGATGCTGGCGGTATGCACGGGCAGCGAGCTGCGCATGGATGCGGTGGTTGAAAACCTGCTGCAGGAGCTGGCCGACGGCCGGGACGAGAAGATCAAGCTGATAGGCCGATGCAGCCTGGACGGTTTCCTCTGGGAACAGATGACCCGCTGCTATGGCTACAAGTCCGACGAGCCGGGCATCCGCGACTTCGCCATCGAGCTGTTCAAGTCCTGCTACGCCATGGGCACCGACGGCCAGGTGAAACTGACTGGCGACGCCATGGTGTTTCTCAAGCGCTGGAAGGACAGCCGTCAGTTCGAAGGCGGCTTCGAGACCCTCTCGGGAGAATGCGCCGAGGTCCTCGGGATTGAGCAGGATCTGGCCAAGCGGGATTTCCGGGAGTTGATCGAGTTGGATTACTTCCGCCTGATTGACCAGAAGATCATCAGCGACTTGGTGCGGGCGGTGGCATCCCGCACGGCCTCCAGCGGTGACGTGGCGATCTGGGTTCGCCAGCGGCGACAAGGCCACTGGTATCGTGAATATCGCCACTTGTACGAGGCGGTCGATTACGCCGCCCAGTTTACCCACGCACTGGGCGAGGCCAAGCTATCCATGGACAGCCTGGCCGAAGGCGTGCAGCGCTACAGCCGCATCTGGTATCAGCTCGATCAGCTTTACCGCAAGTTTACCTACCATGTGCGCATGTCGGGACAGGCGTCGCTGATGGGTAGCCTGACCGATCAGGTCGAAAACCTCTACTCCAACAACTATCTGTTGAAGCTGGGCGACCGCTTCCAGACCTTTGTGGATGCGGCATCAAAATGGGAAGCCTTCCCCGTGCGCAAACAGAAGGAGTTTTTCGAGCATTGGGTACGGCCGTTTCTGCGCAAGGATAATAAGGTTTGCGTGATCATTTCCGACGCCATGCGCTACGAGATCGGTGATGAACTGCTGAGCCTGATCCGCCAGGAGGATCGTTACAGCGCAGAACTGGAACCGGCGCTTTCGATGTTGCCCAGCTACACCCAGCTCGGCATGGCGGCGCTTCTGCCCAACAAGGCACTGGCGATTGCCGACAACGAGACCGGCACCGTGCTGGTGGATGGGCAAAGCTCCCAGGGAACGGCCAACCGCATCAAGATCCTTGGCCAGGCAATCAGTCAACGGGCTACGGCCTGCAAAGCAGACGAACTGATGGCCATGAAGGGTGACGACTGCCGGGCACTGGTGCGCGACCATGACGTGATCTACGTCTACCATAATAGGATCGACGCCACCGGCGACAAGCGGGAATCCGAGGAGCGGGTTTTCGAGGCGGTGGAAGAAACCCTGCAAGAGCTGATTCGGCTGATCAAGAAGCTGACCGGGGCCAACGCCAACAACTTGCTAGTGACCTCGGACCATGGCTTCATCTACCAGAACCGCGCCATCGACGAGAGCGACTTTTCCGGGGTCGATGCCGAGGGTGATCAAATTCTGTTCCGGGACCGCCGCTTCGTGCTCGGCAAGGGGCTCGTCGCGGCATCCAGCCTGCACAAATTCACCCCCGAGCAGCTTGGCCTTGCCGGTGAGGTGGAGGTCCAGATTCCCAAGTCGATCAACCGCCTGCGCCTGAAAGGCTCCGGCAGCCGCTTTGTGCATGGCGGCGCATCGTTGCAGGAAGTGGTGATCCCAGTGCTCAAAATCAACAAGAAGCGCCAGAGCGATGTCACCGCCGTCGAGGTGGACATCCTGCGCGGAGCCAGCTCGGTGATCACCTCCGGGCAACTGGCGGTGACGATGTATCAGGCCGGGCCGGTCACTGACAAGATCCAGTTGCGTGTACTGCGGGCTGGCATCTACACCGAGGCAGGCGACCTGATCTCTGACAGTCACGATCTTACCTTTGACCTGAGCTCGGACAATCCCCGGGAGCGGGAACTACAGGTGCGCTTTGTGCTGGCCCGCAAGGCTGACGAAGCAAACGGCCAGGAGGTCATTCTGCGGCTGGAGGAAAAGCACGCAGGAACTTCGCATTACAAAGAATACAAGTCGCTCCGGTACTTGATGCGACGCTCATTTACCAGCGATTTCGATTTTTAAAGGACAGGTTACCGATGAACGAACTTGACCAGAAAATCAACACACACTTCCCGGGACTTGTTGTCCGCAAGGATCTCGTCAAGACGGTCAAGGGTAACGCCATCGTTCCCTCCTACGTGCTGGAATACCTGCTGGGACAGTATTGTGCCACCAGTGATGAGCCGACCATCCAGACCGGTATCGAGACGGTCAAGGAGATCCTTGCCAAGCATTACGTGCATCGGAATGAAGCCGGATTGGTCCGCTCGAACATCAAGGAAAAGGGACGTTACAAGGTCATCGACAAAATCAGCGTTGACCTGAACGATAAGAAGGATGTCTACGAGGCGCAGTTTTCCAACTTAGGGCTAAAAGAGGTTCTGGTTGATTCCGGAACGGTGAAAAAGCACCCCAAGCTTCTGGTCGGCGGCGTGTGGTGCATTGCGGATCTGGAATATGAGTTCACCGAAGACAAAAGCGCCAGCCCCTGGATCTTGTCGACCCTAAAGCCGATCCAGCTCTCCCATTTCGATTTCGACGGCTACGTTGAGGCCCGCAAACAATTCACCACCGACGAATGGATCGACCTGCTGGTGCAAAGCATCGGCTTCAACCCGGAGATGTACGGCAAGCGCAGCAAGCTGACCCAACTGGTTCGACTGATCCCGTTTTGCGAGCGCAACTACAACCTGATCGAACTTGGCCCCAAGGGGACCGGCAAGTCGCATATCTACTCGGAGTTCTCGCCCCACGGCATTCTGATCTCCGGCGGCGAGGTTACGGTTCCCAAGCTGTTCGTGAATAATTCTTCCGGAAAGATCGGCCTAGTCGGTTACTGGGATTGCGTTGCCTTCGACGAGTTTGCCGGAAAGCAAAAGCGCGTCGACAAGGCCCTGGTCGACATCATGAAGAACTACATGGCCAACAAGTCCTTCTCGCGAGGCGTCGAGACGCTGGGCGCGGAGGCCTCCATGGTGTTCGTGGGCAACACCCAGCACACCGTGCCCTACATGCTCAAACACTCGGACCTGTTTTGCGAACTGCCCAACAAATTCTACGACTCCGCGTTTCTGGACCGCATCCATTTCTACATCCCCGGCTGGGAGGTCGACATTATCCGGGGCGAGATGTTCTCCAACGGTTATGGATTCGTGGTGGACTACCTGGCCGAGATCCTTCGCTCGCTGCGCAATCACGATTACTCGGACCGCTACAAGGAGCACTTCTCCCTCTCCTCCGATATCTCGACGCGGGACCGCGATGGCATCAACAAAACGTTCTCCGGCATGATGAAAATCCTTTTTCCGCATGGTGAGGCGACCAAGGAAGAGGTCGAGGAGCTGCTGCGGTTCGCGATTGAAGGCCGCAAACGCGTCAAAGACCAACTAATGCGCATCGACTCCACCTACGGCAACGTCCGCTTTACCTATCAAGACAGTGATGGCCGGGCCAAGCCTGTCACCACGCTCGAAGAGGAGGAATACCCCGGCTACTACCACAAGACCATCGCCGAGGGTGAAGACAGGGAAATCTTGGAAGCTGCGCAACCGGACTCGCCCCAAAGCCCATCCGAACCACTAGCACCGGCCGAGCCCGTCCTCAAAGAAAAACACCTCACATTCCAGGAGAACCAGAAGGGCCTCTCCTTCGATACGCTGCTCGGCCCCTACCTCAAGGGTGCGACCGCGATCACGGTCACCGATCCGTACATCCGCCTGTTCTACCAGGTGCGCAACTTCATGGAATTTTTGGAGACCGTGGTCAAGCACAAGGCCCCTGATGAGGAGGTATCCGTGCATCTGGTGACGACGGAAGACGAGTTCAAAGGCGAACAGCAGAAGGACATCTTCGAGAAGATGAAGGAGTCCGCAGGCAGCTTGGGCGTGAACTTCACCTGGGAGTTTGACGGTACCGGCACGATCCACGCCCGCCACATCGTGACCGACCACGGCTGGAAAATCTCCCTGGATCGCGGCCTCGACATCTTCCAGCACTACGAGATGAACGATCCCTTCACCTTCGCCAATCGCCTGCAGCAATACCGCCCATGCAAGGCGTTCGAGGTAACGTTCATTAAACACAAGCGGGAAGCTGAGGGGGAATAATATGAGCGGGATATCGGCATCACTGACCGAATGGTTTTCAGAGCGCCCCCAGTGGCTCCAGATTGCGGCTACTCGGCTACTCCAGCAGTCTGAGCTTACCGACAAAGATGTCTCTGAGCTCGCAACCCTATGCCAGCAGGAAGCCGAAGGTAAGCTGCCCAAAACGACCTGTTCCTTTCCTGCTACGGCGTTCTCCCAGGGCGCAGCAGGCTCCCTGCGTTTGTGTTCAATCAGTGATGTCGAAGGTGTAAATGCCCTTGCTCCGAAAAAGCCACTTGAGTTTGGCAAGGGCAATATCACGATTGTTTATGGCAACAACGGGTCAGGTAAATCCGGTTACGTCAGACTCCTTAAACATGTATGCGGAGCCCGAGAGACGGGTACCCTCCACCGCAATGTCTATAAGCCCGACTCTGCCGCACAGAAAGCCTGCATTTCGTTTGAGCAAGACGGCGTACCGAAGACCCATATCTGGTCTGGACAAGGTATCTGCGATGACCTCAACAGCGTTGATATTTTCGACACCTCGTTTGGTAAGGTGTTTGTCAGCAGCGAAGACGAGGTGAGCTACGAGCCGCCGGTTCTATCGTTCTTCAGCTCGCTCATCCTCGCATGCGAAAAGGTCGCATCGGCATTGGACGCCGATGCTAATCGGCACCAGTCCAAAAAGCCGAATATCCCGGCTGACAAGAAGGTAACTCCTGAAGGCATCTGGTACGAAGCTATCAGCGCCAAGTCCACCACCCAGGACATCGACAAGCATTGCACATTTAGCAGCGCTGACGAAACCGAGATCCGAACGCTGCACCAGCGCCTTGCCGAACAGGCACCGGCAGAAAAAGCGAAGCAGCTGAGAAAGCAGAAACAGCATATCGACACTCTGGTCCAGGATGCCCAAAAGTATCTGGAACAATTATCGGACGAGAATTACCGACGAATCATTGCTGCCAAGAAGAAGTCGATCCTCAAGAAGACGGCGGCAGATACGGCGGCGGAAAAGGTGTTCTCCGGCAGCGAGTTGGAAGGCATCGGCTCTGATGTATGGAAAGAGCTTTGGGAGGCGGCCCGGAACTACTCCGTATCGGCGGCCTACAAAGAAGCTGAGTACCCGAATGTTTCTGATGGTTCCCGTTGTGTCCTGTGTCACCAGACCTTGACCCAGGAGGCCAAGGAGCGGTTGATCTCCTTCGAAAACTTCGTGAAGGGCGAAATGCAGAAAGCCGCAACGGATGCGGCCAAGAAATACGAAAACGCCAGTCAAACCATTGAGGCGCTACCGACATCGGAGACGCTGAAGACGCGTATCGATGCAGCTGGCATTCCACAGGATGAAGTCGCCAGCCAAGTGACGGATTTCTTTGCTCAATTGCAGGCCAGAAAAGACCTGCTTCCTGGGATCGATTCCGAAGAGGCCATTCCTGATCCTCTGCTCTCACCGAAATGGATTGAAGCAGCCAACACCCAGTCGAAAAGCCTCGGTGAACTCGCGGCAAAATATGACGAAGACGCCAAAAGCGACAATCGAGAGGAGAACAAGAAAACGCTACACAGCCTGCAGGCCAGGAAGTGGTTGGCGGAGCACCGCGCCGCCATTGATGAAGAAGTCACTCGATTGAAGCTACTGAATCAGCTCAAGGCGGCTAAAAAATCTGCTGATACAACAGGTTTATCAAGAAAGAAAGGCGAGCTGGCAGAAGCCTTAATCACGGATGCGTTCGTACAAAGGTTCAACGCGGAGCTCAAAGCCCTCGGCGCATCTCGGGTGAAGGTTGATCTCGTGAAATCTAAAGTCTCCAAGGGTCGCGTCCTTCATAAGCTCCAGCTTCGAGGTGCCTCTCAGAGTGGCATCGCCGATGTGTTGAGCGAGGGAGAAAATCGGATCGTTTCCATAGCGGCATTTCTTGCCGATGTCACTGGCAGGACCTATCCTGCACCTTTTGTATTTGATGATCCAATTTCGTCACTTGATCAAAATTTTGAAGAAGCAGTTGTTCAACGTCTTTGTGCCATTGCGTCCGAGAGACAAGTCGTCATATTCACCCATCGTCTATCACTTCTGGCGACAGTTCAGGACTATGCCAAAAAGGTTAGCATAAAGCCTGAAATAGTATGCATCCGTGAAGAACCGTGGGGAACTGGTGAACCAGGAAACACTCCTCTGCAAGCACAAAAACCACTACAGGCACTCAACACCTTGATCAATATAGAGCTTCCAAAAGCGAAGAAACTATTTAATGAAAGTGGATTTGATGGTTACAAATCAGAAGCAAAGGCTATCTGTAGTGAATTCAGAATTCTTCTCGAACGAATGGTTGAGTACGAGCTCATGTCAGATGTTGTCCAACGGTATAGGCGGGCAATAAATACGATGGGGAAAATTAGCAATCTGGCTAAGATATCAGAAGCAGATTGCAAATACTTTGATGACCTGATGACAAAGTATTCGAGATATGAACATTCCCAACCAGCTGAGGTACCCGTCATGCTTCCAGAACCGGATGAGTTGGAGAAAGATTTTAATGGATTAAAACAGTGGCAAACAGAATTTAAAGATAGGCCGATAGCACCAGTTCCACAGGAGGCTTAATGAAAATCCTCCACACATCCGATTGGCATATCGGCCGCACTCTTTACGGCAGAAAACGCTACGAGGAGTTCGAAGCTTTTCTGATCTGGCTGGCTGAGACGATTCAGCAGAATGGAATTGACGCGCTGCTGGTGGCGGGTGATGTTTTTGACACCAGCGCTCCGAGCAATCGTGCCCAGGAGCTCTATTACCGTTTCCTATGCCGGGTGGCCGCCTCATCCTGTCGGCATGTTGTCGTCGTTGCGGGCAACCACGATTCTCCGTCCTTTCTCAATGCTCCCAAGGAGCTGCTCAAAGCCCTAGATGTCTACGTGGTCGGTAATAGCACTGATTCCCCGGAAGACGAAGTGCTGGTGCTCCGTAATGAGCAGGACGCTCCGGAATTGATTGTCTGCGCCGTGCCCTATCTCCGCGACAGGGATATCCGCGTGGCAGAAGCGGGGGAGAGCATCGAGGACAAGGAGCGGAAATTGATTGCCGGCATCCGCACTCATTACGCCACCGTCGCCGCCTTGGCCGAACAGAAGGGCGAGGAACTCGGGGCCGATATTCCCATCGTTGGCACGGGGCATCTGTTCACCGCTGGTGGACAAACCGTCGATGGTGATGGCGTGCGCGAACTCTATGTCGGCTCCCTAGCTCATGTGACGGCCGGGATTTTTCCTGCCTGCTTCAACTATCTGGCGCTGGGGCACCTCCACGTCCCGCAAAAGGTGAACGGCTCCGAAACCATACGGTACAGCGGCTCTCCTCTGCCTATGGGGTTTGGAGAGGCAAAACAGCAGAAGAGCGTTTGCCAGATTGAATTCCACAGCACAGCTGCATCCGTACAACTGATCGACGTGCCGGTGTTTCAAAGGCTCGAGCGCATCAAGGGAGACTGGGACGGCATCTCAAACCGCATCCTCGAATTGTCGGCAACGGACTCCCAAGGCTGGCTCGAAGTCATTTACGACGGTATTGAGGTCATTGGCGACCTGCGTGAGCGCTTAGAGGCAGCGATTTCCGGCACCCAAATGGAAATTCTTCGGATAAAGAACAACCGCATCATCGACCGCGTGCTGGGACAAACCCATGAAGAGGAAACACTCGACGATCTGAACGTGGACGAGGTGTTCGAACGATGCCTCGCCGTTCATGAGGTGCCTGAAGACCAGCGGCCTGAACTGCTTCGGGCCTACCAGGAAACGGTCTCGTCTCTCTATGAAGACGATGCGCAGGCGGAATAGAGAGGCTGTCGATGAGAATACTGCAGGTACGCTTCAAGAATCTGAACTCACTGGTCGGCGAATGGCAAATCGACCTGATGCACCCGGCCTTCGCGTCTGACGGCATCTTCGCCATCACAGGCCCCACCGGCGCGGGGAAGACCACGATCCTCGATGCTATTTGCCTCGCCCTTTATGGGCGGACGCCTCGCTTGAACAAAGTCACCAAGAGCGGAAACGAAATCATGTCCCGCCAGACCGGCGAATGCTTTGCCGAGGTGACCTTCGAAACCCAGTCTGGTCGTTACCGCTGTCACTGGAGCCAACACCGGGCACGCAAGAAGCCGGATGGTGAACTCCAGGCCCCGAAACACGAAATTGCCAATGCCGACTCCGGCGAGATCTTCGAATCCAAGATCAGAGGTGTAGCCGACCAGATCGAGTCGGCGACCGGCATGGACTTTGATCGTTTCACCCGTTCCATGTTGCTGGCCCAGGGAGGCTTCGCTGCGTTTCTTCAGGCGGCACCGGATGATCGGGCTCCGATCCTGGAGCAGATAACGGGCACAGAGATCTACAGCCAGATATCCATCCGTGTCCATGAGCGCCAGCGCGAAGAGAGGGAAAAACTGAGCCTGCTTCTAGCTGAAACGGCAGGCATCGTGATTCTTGAGCCGGAGCAGGAACAAGAGATTGGGCAGGCACTCAAGACAAAGCGGAAGGAAGAGACAGACTTTGTCGCCAGGGCCACTGAAACCGGGAAGGCCATTACCTGGCTCACCACAATCGATGGGCTGAAGAAGGAAATCGTCAACCTGGCCGATGAAGCGAGCAAGCTGCAGGGCGATATCGAGGCGTTCAAACCGGATCGTGAAAAGCTGGGCCGGGCTTTGAGTGCCGCCTCACTGGACGGCGCATACGCAACGCTCACCGCCACCCGCAAACAGCAGGCGGGTGACAGTGCAGGCTTGAAAGCCGAGGAAGAGGCTCTTCCTGGACTGGAATCCTCCGCCCAGGAACAGGCCGAGGCGCTGAAATTGGCTGAGCAACAAACCGCTCTTGCCAAAGAAGAGCTGAAAGCGGCCGTGCCTACATTGCAGAAGGCTCGCTCCCTGGATCAGAAGCTTGCCGATCAGAAAAAGGCTGTTTCGGAAGGTGATGAGGGCTGCAAGAAGGGTGCGGCAAAGATTGATGCAGACAATAAAGTCCGGCTCGAAGAGCAGGAAAAACGATCCATGGCTCATGAGACGCTGGATATTGTGGACGACTACCTCAAGGAGCATGCACAGGATGAATGGCTGATCAGCGGTCTGGCTGGGGTTGAAGAACAGTTGAGCGGCCTGCTCTCCAAGCAAAATGAAATCGTTCAAAAAGAGGCTGCTCAAGAAACGGCCACGACGACTCTGGAACTGGCGACAAAGTCACTCGACGACTGTCAGAAACAATCCGGCATTCGGAAGCAGGAACTTGAGGACGCCTCAAAACAGCTTCAGCAGGGCAAGGATGTATTGAGCCAGTTGCTGGGAGATCGCTTGTTGCGGGAATACCGCACTGAGAAGGAAACCCTGCTGCGTGAAATGGCCTTCCTAGCCAAAATTGCGGAGCTTGAAGATCATCGGGCAAAACTGGAAGATGGCAAGCCCTGTCCACTTTGCGGCGCGACTGAACACCCCTTCGCGGAAGGGAATATCCCTGTCTCCGATGAAATCGAACAAAAGATCGACGCACTGGCCAGTCTGATCACCAAAGCCGAGGATCAGGAAGTCGCCATCAAGAAACTCGAAGACGCTGAAAGCCTGGCCCGCAAAAACTTGACGGATGCTCAAAAGTTGG
>JAJZIF010000070.1 GCA_021810735.1 Acidobacteriota bacterium | reverse complement strand
AAGCAGGGCCACGCCCTCCTGAAGAAAACCCCAACTGGAAAAGAATAACGCTTCTCAGCTATACCAATGATTGCGTGTGGTTCAGAGGATTGGCCGGTTAAACGCCGGATTCAGGTATGACAAGGCATCGGAAATCGCCACGCCCGGTTACTATGCCGTCACGCTGGTTCCATCGTCCATTCGTGCAGAACTGACCGTGACCCAGCACGCGAGCCTGCATCGCTACACATTTCCATCCGGCTCTCCAGAGATACTCCTGCTTGACCTCCGCCGCGGCGCGCAGATCGTCGACGCCGCCGAAATATCGAGCGTCGCAGGGCAAGCTTTTGAGGGAAGCATCCAGACCAGACAAATGTGCAACGGTGAAAAGTGGAATCCAGGATGGTACAAGATCTATTTCTATCTGGCCGTCAGCGTTCCTGCGCAATCGATAAAGTTGTATAGCAATGGCGCACTGCAATCTGGTACTACCGCACGCGGGAAAAATGTAGTTGCCGAACTCAATCTGGCGAACAACGCGTCGACTCCAGTGGTAGTGAAAATAGGTTTTTCTGAGATTGATGTTGCGCACGCAAGAAAGCAGCTCGATCAGGAAGTAACCGGCTGGGACTTGGATGCCGCTCGGCGCAGCGCCGCTCAGGATTGGAACAAGGCGCTCGGCCAGATTTCCGTCGATGGTCCTACGGAGCTGAAAAAGGTTTTTTATAGCAGCTTTTATCACTCCATGCTGCTGCCGGCCGCCGTATCGAACCTCGACGGCGAGTATCGAGGGACGGACCAGAAGATTCATCGATCCGACAGCTTCCGGTACTACAGTAGCTGGACGCTATGGGATACGTATCGTACGCAGATGCCTCTGGTGTCCTTGCTCGATCAATCCAGGGCCCATGACATGTGTTCTTCGTTGGCTGCAATCTTTGCCCAGCGATATTCCGAACAGGCCGTCGGCTATTGGCCCGTTCCCAACACTCGCATGGAAGGGGCGGAGCAATATCTTCTCGATTCCATCAGAAAAGGCGATTGCCAGCCGACAAGCCAGACGTTCCTGCAGGTTCGTGATGCGCTGGCAGCCCGGCTCAACGAGAGAAGGCATGGACTACCCTATGAGCCGGGCCACACCGCCCGAACACTGGATGATGATTATGCTGCCTGGGCAGTCGGCGAATGGGCGGCGATGTTGCATCGCCCGGAAGACGCTCGCAAATATCACGAAATAGCTGCGAACTACCGCACACTCTGGAATCCCGCCACCGGATTTTTTGGCGCCAAAGATCGGGAAGGGAACTGGTTGCCGGCGAAGGACCCCAGAGTCGTGGATGATGAGTATCTCTACGAGGGCACGATGTGGCAGTACCGCTGGACGGTCCCGTATGACTTACCTGGCCTGACGAAGTTGCAGGGTGGGCGGCATGCGTCCGCAGAGTCCCTGCATAAGTTTTTCGACGACAGCCTCTTCACGATTGCCAATGAGCCGGACATCAATTATCCCTACCTCTTCGACTATCTCGGACAACCGTGGCGGACGCAGGAGTATGTGCACCGCATCCTGCTCGAGCCAATGAAGAACATTTAT
This sequence comes from Acidobacteriota bacterium, assembly GCA_021810735.1. The sequence continues at coordinate 10,443 of JAJZIF010000070.1, read as the reverse complement.
GGATCACACAACTTTTACCCAACGCCCGTGATCCAGAAGGCATTCCGTGCCACGCCCGATGGTCTATTGCCGGAGATGGATGACGATGGCGGGACAATGAGCGCGTGGTTCGTGTTGAGTTCTGTGGGAATCTATCCCGTGACAGTGGGGCAGCCTTTCTATTCCCTCACGACACCCATCTTCCAGCACGTCGTGCTTCATTTGAGCAACGGAAAAAATTTCAGAATTGATGTCCAGGGAGATCCGGTCCGCGATTGCTATATTCAGTCCGTTACCTTGAATGGCCGAACACTGTCCCGCGCCTGGCTTCGCGAGGCCGAGATCAGGGCTGGCGGAATTCTCAAGATTCAGGTCGGACCCTCCCCGAATCGAGCTTGGGGCGTAACCCCACCCCCATACTAGATGTGAATTTACAGATACTGTATGCAAACGGAAGTGGAGTCATTCTGAGCGCAGCGAAGAATCCAGACGATGATGGCGGCGTTTACGATGCGGATATCGACTGGATTCTTCACCGCAAATGACTCTACAAACAGTAAATCCGCTATGACCGTCCAGATCGTGCGCAGGGCGGATACACTGCGCACTTACACTTCCGCGCAGTTTGCCAGCGCCAGATGATTGTGGATCATCAAGGTCGAGCCGCGAAAATCCAGTAGATGCCGGCTTTTGAAATCGCTCAATGTGCGTGTGACAGTTTCGCGCGACGTCCCGATACACTCGCCGATCTCGCCGTGGGTCAGGGTGAGTCGGAACTGAGTGCCGCGCTCCGTTTGCTGGGCTCCGCCACACAACTCCAGCAGTAGCCGTGCCAGCTTGACCGGGGCCGTGGCGGCCAGTCCGACAGTGCGCAGTTGTTCACAGGCGCGCGTATATTCCTGGCTTAGGTCGCGCGCCACACTTGCGTAGGCTGCGGGGTGCCGCAGCAGAAATCCAAGAAACTCCTGGCGGTGCATCGATGCAATTTTGCACGGGCACAACACCTCCGCCGTCATCTCGTACTCCTTGCCGGAAAGTACCGACGTCAGCCCAGGCAATTCACCGGGCCCTGCGATGCGCAGAATCAGCCTCCGTCCGTCCATCGAGTTCATGGAAAGCTTCACCTGGCCCTCCAGCAGAACGAAGACCCGCGATGGATTCCGCTTCTCTTCAAACAAGACTTCGCGAGGCGCATAGGTCTGGCGTATTGCCAGGGACTCGAAATCCGCCAACGCCGCGGCTGACAATGTACGGAAAAATTCGCTGGCCTTGTACGGCTTGCATTCCTCTGTCCGATCCACTCGATACGTGTGTGGCATGTCAATCATTCTCCTCAATGCTGTCTGCTGTACTGCGCCGGGCTTGCTCTGCAAAGGACTCGGTCAACGGGCTTCCAGTAAGAAACGCTGGCTTCTTCTCTCGATAGATCTGGCGCAGGATCTGCATGCCGCTTGCGTCGACATACGTCACGTCACGCAGATCCAGCGTCACCGGGCGTTCTGGGGGAGTGATTGCAATTTCGCGCCACACCGTCCCCAATTCGTCAGCCCACGGGCCCACGATTCTTCCTTCCAGCTTGAGGACTGCGGATTCCGGTGTTTCTTGGATCGTTATTCGTAACGTAAAGTGGCTCGTGCCTGCGCCATGCACTTAGGAATGGCACGCCGTGGGCCAAACTCAGCACGACCCGGAGTCGTGGCGTGCATCTTCTTAGCGGAAAGGACTTGGCAGGAGTGGTGGGGCTGGAGTTTGCCCGAACGGACGAGGCAAGTGACGAGGTGACGATGACGGCATTTCGTCACCATGACTACATATAGTCGCGGCGCTCGATGCCCAGCTTTTTCAGCTTGGAGTTCAACGTGGTGCGCTTCAGGCCCAGCCGCTCGGCTGCTCCATCGGGACCGCCGATCATTCCGCGAGTCTCGCGCAGCACGCGAAGGATATGTTCCCGCTCCGCCGTCTCCAGCGTTGGATCGATCCCGGAATCCGCCGTACTTTCTACATTCACTAGTTCCGCCAACGGAACGTGGAGCACACTCCCGCGCGTCAGAATTACGGCGCGCTCAATGAAGTTCTCCAGTTCGCGGATATTGCCCGGCCACTTCCATCCCACCAGCGCTGCTATAGATTCTTCAGGAATCGATGCAATCGATTTGCCCATGCGCCGGCAGTGCTTGTCGACAAAGTGGCGCACCAACATGGGGATGTCGCTGCGACGATCGCGCAACGGCGGAGAAAGCACGGGGAAGACCTTCAAGCGGTAATACAGATCGCTTCGAAATTGCTTCTCGGCAACCATCTGCTCCAGGTCGCGGTTCGTGGCCGCAATCAGACGAACATCCACTCGGATATTCTGCGTGCCGCCCAGCCGCTCGATCTCCCGTTCCTGCAATGCGCGCAGCAGTTTGGGCTGCAGATCCAGCGGCATCTCACCAATCTCATCCAGAAACAAGGTGCCTTCGTGCGCCAGTTCCAGCCGTCCCATTCTGCGCGCGATCGCGCCGGTAAAGGCGCCCTTCTCGTGCCCAAAAAGTTCGCTCTCCAGCAAACCCGCGGGAATCGCCGCGCAGTTCAGCTTGATAAAGGTCCTCTCGCGCCGAGGGCTCAGCCGGTGGATCGCGCGCGCCAGCAGTTCCTTGCCTGTCCCAGTCTCGCCCTGGATCAGTACCGTTGCATCGGTGGGCGCAACCGTTGCAATTTCCTTCAGCACATGCCGCAGGCCTGTGCTTTCCCCGATGATGTCTTCGAACCGATGCTCCATGTTCAGTTCGTCTTCGAGATATTTCTTCTCCTGCGACAGCTTGTCGCGCAGGTCGGCAATCTGCCGGAAGACGAGTCCGTTGTTGACCGCCATCGCAATCTGGCCGGCGATCTGGCCCAGCATGTCTACTTCGCGCTGCGTGAACGCCGACTCCATGCGGCTGGCCACCATCAGAGTTCCGAGCGTCTGCCCACGGTTGATCAGTGGCACCCAGCATCCGGACAGCATATGCTTGTCCGTCAGGTGGCGCACCGTCTCTTTCGCATACGGACCCAGGTTGATCCGCTCCAGCAGTACCGGTTCACCCAGCCGATAGGCCGAACCTGCCGGGGAATTTTCAATGGAGATAATCGTTTCCGCGTGGCTGGCCTGCTTGCCTTCCCCCGCTTCGAGAAACTGCTCGCGCAGTCCGCCCGATACTGGATCGCGCAACGCCAGTGTGGCGCAATCGTGCGGCACCACATCGCGAATGCTGGCCGAAATCGCCGAGAGCATCTTGCGGATATCCACGTTCGCCAGCAGGACGGTGCTCAACTGCAGCATCAACGCTTCTTCCGCACGCTTCCGGTCCGTAAAGTCGCGCGTCACTTTGGCGAACCCGGTCAACTCATTGTGCGGGTCATAAATCGCCGTGATGATCGCGTTGGCCCAGAAACGCGATCCGTCTTTTCGGATCCGCCAACCCTCCGCCTCAAATCTTCCCTTGGCTTTGGCGATTCTCAGTTGCTCCTGCGCTTTTTTCCGCCCCGCGTCATCGTTGGGGTAGAAAACTGAAAAATGCTGGCCGATGATTTCATCCGCACTGTAGCCCTTGATCCGCTGCGCTCCCGGATTCCAGGTTGCAACATGCCCCTCGGGATCCAGCAGAAATATCGCGTAGTCCTTCACGCTATCCACAATCGACCGCAGTTGCTGATCCGACCGTCGTAGCAACTCCTGTGCCATGCGCTGAAACGAAACGTCCCGTACAAAGCTCAGAACCAACGGTCCATCCGCCCCGTCCATCGGTCGCAGCATGATGTCTACCGGAAATTCACTGCCATCTTTCCGCAGACCGAACAGATTCAGTCCGCCGCCCATCGAGCGGGTGCGCGGATGCTTGTTGTATCCTTCGCGATGGGCCGGATGGTGCTCCCGGAAACGCTCCGGAACCAGGTTCTCGATCCGCTGGCCGGCCAACTCCCCCCGGCCATACCCGAACATCGCCTCTGCCTGCTCATTTGTCCCGCGAATATGCCCCTGCGCATCCGTAACCAGGACGGCATCCGGCGATAACTCGAAAAGAGTGTCGAGCGCCTTTGGAAACGCGCTGGCGTCATCTGGGAGCATGTGTGTCCACAACCTGTTCTATGCGCTCCGTTGCCGGTACGCCGAGTATATAGGAGTCACCGGGTGCCCGTTCAAGCAGTTACAAACCATTGTGTCGCCGCCACTCCCGCTTACAACCGAAGCCTCACCCAGCTAGAGCGACCGTTTGAACAGCGGTGTCGCAATCAGCAGGGTCGCGATTCCAAATCCAAACAGGAAAAGCAGGTCCATCCAGATCGCATCGAGGCCGCCATCTTTCAGCAGAATCGCCTTGAAGCCGTGTACGGCATAGGTAAAGGGATCGACGACGGCAATGGCGCGCAGCCAGGGCGGAAATCCCTTCACCGGCGAGATGGCGCCGCTGGGAAAGAACAGAAGCGTATTCAAAACTCCAAACATGGCGCGCGGCACCAACGGGTCTTCCACCCGCACCATCATCAAAAACATCATGCCGTTGAATGCGATGGAGGTGGAAACGATCAGCAGCAATAGCAGCAGGTCGGTCACCGGATGAAAGATGGAACCCAGTCCTGCCAGCAACGAGCCAATCACAGTCAGCGAGATGCCGGACATAACCGCCTTGATGGTTCCAGCAAGGTTCAACCCCAGCACCAATTCGAACTTCGTGATCGGAGTGACCAGATAGCCTTCATGCACTCCCCGCGCCTTGTCGTCGATGTACAGCATCCCCCCGCCGATCATGACGGCGACATACATGGCCAGCGAAATGGAACCGGCCAGCAGGTATTTCATGTATTCGACATACGGGTACAGTTCGACGATCTCCAGCGCGATCTGCTGCACCACCTTCGGTTGAATCGCCGGAGCATTCAATGCGTCCACCAGGGATTGCATTTCCGCTTCGATACCGCCGCTCGTCGTCAGGTCGGTGTTGTCTACCACCAGGCCAATCTGCGGCGAATCCCCGGCCAGCACCCGTCGCGAATATTGCCGTGGGATAATCACCGCGGCGTCCAGCTTTCCGGTGCGCACATCCTCGCGCGCCTTTTGTTCATTCGGGTATTCGGTCGTGGTAAAGGTCCGGATATTTGCCGCAACGGCGTTGAACGCCTCGTGAACCTTCAGCGCCTGAGAGCCGTGATCGTAATCGACCACGCCCACCTTGGCGCCGACAATCTTGCCGCCAAATGCGTTGCCCAGGATGACCAACTGCACCAGCGGCAGCATCATCGACACCATCATCAACGTCGGCGAACGAAAAAACTTCCGCATCTCCCGCTCAACAATTGCCATCATGCGTGTCATGGCTGCATCCCCGGGCGTGGCGGCATCACAAATCCGAGCGCCTTCACCTGCTCGTCGCGGAGTTGTCGCCCCGTGAAGTGAACAAAAACGTCGTCGAGCGTGGTGTTCTGAACGCTCAGTGACTTCAGAGTGTTGCCGCTGCTGACGGCCATCTCTACCAGTTGCGTCGTAGTCAGAGAGCCATCGGAAGTCAACAGTCTGTACATCCCAGCGCTCTGCGATTCGACGGAAGTGACGCCGGATAATTGCTTCAGTCGCGCCAGCCACTCCGCCGATTCCTGCGCGAATTGCGCTTCCACCACATTGGTTCCAGGAACGCTGGCCTTCAGCGCCATGGGACTGTCGAGCGCAACCAGCTTGCCGTGATCGACAATAGCGATGCGGTCGCACAGGCGATCGGCTTCGTCCATGTAATGCGTCGTCAGCAGGATGGTCAGGCTGCGCGTATTTTTCAGATGGTTCAGCATTTCCCAAACCGCTACGCGAGAAACCGGATCCAGCCCGGTCGTGGGTTCGTCCAGGAAGAAAATTCGAGGATTGTGCACCAGGCCCCGCGCAATTTCCAGCCGCCGCCGCATTCCTCCGGAAAGCGTTTTGGTCTGCGCCCCGCGCCACTTCGTCAGATCCACCGCTTCCAGCAGATCGTTGATGTTGCGCTCCCGCTCCGCCTTCGGCACCTCGTAGAGCTTCGCGTAGATCGATAGATTCTCTTCCACCGTCAGATCGATATCGCTGGTAAGCGCCTGCGGAATCACTCCAATCGTTCGCCGCACTGCGTCGGGCTCCCGTGCGACATCATGGCCGCCAACCACCGCCCGTCCGCTGGTCGCCGGAGTCAAGGTCGTCATCATGCGGATCAGCGTGCTTTTGCCGGCGCCGTTCGGCCCCAGCAGTCCGAAGATTTCTCCATCGTCCACATGAAACGTGATGCTGTCGACGGCCGTAAAATCTCCGTAGCGCTTCACAATGTTTTCGACAGAAATCGCCATCGCTGGCTTGCCGGCATTCATCGCGCGACCAGCTTGCTCTTCGGGATATAGACTTCGGCCAGCATTCCCGGCACATATCGCATGGCGGGATTGTCGATCAGCAGCTTCAACTGGACTGTTTCAATGTCGCGCTTGCGCCGGCTCACGTCGCGTTGCGTCGCGAAGTCTCCTTCCGCCGATTTCGCAATCACTTTGCCCTGCAGCGTCGCGCCGCTCGGCATCACCACGCGCAGATTGTCTCCCAACTGGACCGAATCTGCTTCTGTCTCCGGCAACGGCGCATAGACCCAGGTTTGCGTCAGGTCGGTGATAGTCACGATCGGCGTTCCCGCCGCAACCACTTCGCCTTGCCGTGCCGCCCGCACGTTCACCATGCCTGCAATCGGCGAAACGATGCGCGAATATCCCAGCTCCACTTGCGCCTGGTCCAGCAGCGCCTGCGCGTTTTGCATTTGACTGCGCGTTGCCGCCACTGTCTTTGCCTGCGCCCGCGCCTGAATCGTATTTGCCTTCGCCACCTTCAGCGATGCCTCGGCGGCTGCTACGTTCTGCTTCGCCGCGTTGACAGCGGCGCGGTCCGCGCGCAGGGAGGCGACATCTTCATCCCGCGTTTGCTGGCTCACGACTCCCTGCGCCGCCAGTGCAACGGAGCGTGAAGTATCGGCTTCCTGGTGTTGTTCCAGCGCCTGGGCCTGCATCAGAGTGGCTCGCATGGCACGCAGCTGCGCTTCCGCATTCGCTACCTGGCTGGAGGTGCTGCCTCCTACCTGGCGCTCGGTGTCTCGGGTCTGCTGCAACAGATATTTCTGGCTGGCGGCCGTTGCCTCGGCTGCGTTGCGCGCCGCCGCCAGGTCGTCGCTCTGGATGGTGGCGATCAGTTCGCCGGCATGCACGGCGTCTCCTTCGTCCACCGTAAGCGTCTCTATCTGCCCCGGGATCCGCGAGCTCACCACCACTTCATTTGCGTCCACCGTGCCGATCAACTGCAAATCGCCGGACCGATTCGTCGTAAAAAAATACCAAAACAGCGAAAAGATGAACAGCACTCCAAGTATGATAAAAATCCGGTTGCGAGCGTTCATAAGGCTCTTCTCCGAACCTGAAAAGTTTCCATCCGCTTCTGTAGATTCCTCGCCCTGGGCATGGGCATAGCCCGAAGAATTCGATTTGCCATCCGCCTGCCCGCCGCCCGGTCCGTGAACAATGCCGCGCCCAGAAACTGCACCGCGCTCTTTCGCCGCATCTGTAACGCTTTCGGCGAGAGTGGCTCCATGGGCAGCACGAATTCCATCATCGGCGCGCTCAGAAAATAAAAAACGTTGGCGCCGAACATCGAATAGATCACCTGAAGCCACTCCATTGGATACAGTTCACCCGTCCGCACCCCGTCCTCCGTGGCTTCGCGCATTTTTTCCATCAGCGGCATGAAGGCCGTTTTGAACAGAACGGGGATCGATCCACTCTTCCCGCTTTGAAACCGAACCATCTCCTGCTGCATCAGGCTCTGAAATTCCCGCTGCGTCAGGATGCGGTCGAAGTGATGCAGCGCGGATCGTAGCAGGCGCTCACCGGCGGTATATTTTTGGTCGAATTCCGCCAGCGCATTCTCCATCACCCTCCCTGCCACTTCTTCAACCGCCGCCGCATACAAGCCCTGCTTGCTCTTGAAGTAGTAGTAGAGCAATGCCTTGTTCACCCTCGCCGACTCCGCAATGCGATCGGTGCGCGCCCCGGAAAGGCCATGCGTGCTGAATTCCCGCACCGCGGCGCGAAGGATTCTCTTCCGTGTCTGGTCGGCGCGGTCATGCCGCGTTCGGTTTGTGGTTGCGGATGTCATTGATTAACCGGTTAGTTAAAATAATAGCAGGCATCGCACTGAAGCGCGCAATTCAGGCGTGCTCCAGTGCGTGAAGGAATCCAAGGCGCTCGCCGTGTTGCTATCCGCACCCGTGGGCCATCGTTTACGAATGGCCCGTCGAACCGCTCTTGACGGCCCGGTTGTACCGTGGTGTCCTTGAAATAGCTTTTCGACGGAAACTCCCCTGTACCCCTACGTACGTGTCTGGCCCGTCATAAGGAGGCAAAGCGTGAGAAGAATTGCCGTTTCATTGGCACTCGTATTGGCTGCAATCGGATGCAGCAGGCAACAGCCGCCGGCGCCACCTGCCTCCGCGCCCTCCGCAGCCGCGTCCAGCGCGCCAGTGAGCGGTCCGTTTACGGCCCAGGAATTGGGGCAATTTACCGCCCTCGGTGCGATTGATACCCATTCCCACGCGTTCCAGAACGCTCCGGCGCTCTACGCGTTGCTCAAAAAGCTCAACCTGCACACCGTGGATATTCTGGTCGTGGACGATTACGATCCCGAGCAGAAAGACCTGTCCAAGGAGCGCGCGGACGCCTGGAAAGTTGTTCGCGGCAGCGATGGATACATGGTTCTGTGCACGACCTTCGATCCGTTTCAATTCAACCAACCCCATTTCGCTCAGAATGCAATCCGCGGCCTCAATCGAGATTTCGCGCAAGGAGCCATCGCGGTAAAAATCTGGAAAAACGTCGGCATGGAGATCAAGGACGCCAAGGGCAACTACATCATGCCGGACAATCCTATGTTTGAGCCGATTTTCAAGGACATCGCGGCCCATAACAAAACGCTGATCGCCCATCTCGCCGACCCGAACACCATTTGGGAAGCTCCCAATCCCGCGTCGCCCGACTACGATTACTACACTCAGCATCCTGAGCTCTACATGTATGCGATCAAGGGCGCGCCACCCAAACCGGCGATTCTCGTGGCGCGCGATCATATTCTGGAAGCGAATCCGAACCTTCGCGTGGTGGGCGCGCACTTAGGCAGCATGGAAGCGGATTTCACCCAACTGGCGCAGCATTTGGACAAATACCCCAACTTTGCCGTGGACATGGCCGCCCGCATGCCCTACGTCGAAATGCAGCCTCGCGCGGACATCATTGCTTTCATCACCAAGTATCAGGACCGATTGATCTATGGAACCGACAACGAACTCTTTCCGAAGAGCAATGCTCCGGAGACCATGAAGGAGTGGGAGAATCGGTACGCCGACGACTGGCGGTATCTTGCCACGAACGACACCATCCTCTACAGGGACAAACGAGTGCAGGGACTCGCTCTCCCGCAATCGATCCTCCGCAAGCTCTATCACGACAATGCCGTCAAATGGTTTCCAGGTGTTCTAGGCAGTTCCCATTGAGCCGCAGCCAGAGCAATCACACAGTTGGTGTCAGCCGGGAAATTGATCTTCGTGCAGCCGTTCTATCAAGGAACGGCTGCATGTGAATTGATCCCACCACATTACGGGAACTGTGTGATTGCTCTAGACGAGGTGAAGATTGGATAACGCGCAGTCCAGTGCTTTGCTGCCCAAGCTATCTGGACGTGCGGGCAAAATGCGTTGGTGGATTGTCTGGACCCTTTTCTTTTCCACCGTCACCAACTACATCAGTCGTCAAAGTTTCTCCGTGTTGTCGCCGATGATTACGGCGCAATATCATTTGACCCACACCGACCTCGCGAAAATTATCGGGTCATTTCAAATCTCCTACGCTATCACCTGGCTGGTTGGCGGCATCGTTCTCGATGCGGTTGGCAGCCGTGTCGGTCTGGCTGCAGCGGCGATCTGGTGGTCGGTGATGAATATCCTCACCGGCCTGGCCAGCTCCGTCTTCGGCTTTGCCTTTTTTCGATTCATGCTGGGAATCGGCGAGGGGTTTAATTGGCCGGGTGCCAGCAAAGTTGTCGCCGAATGGTTTCCCCGCGAGGAACGAAGCCTCGCCGTCGCGATCTTCGACAGCGGCTCCAGCGTCGGCGGAGCGCTCGCGGCCTTGACCATTCCTCTCATCGCGTTGGCGTTCGGCTGGCGGTGGGCATTTGCGGCGTCTGGACTGCTCGGGTTTGTCTGGCTGGCCGTGTGGCTGCGCGTCTATCATCCGCTCGACAGTCATCCTCGCGTCGGTGCGGAAGAAGTTGCTCTTATTCAGGCCGGCCGCGATGCGGAGCCTGCATCGACCGATCGCGGCCTTGCGCGATGGCGACGCCTGGCAAAAAATCGCAATCTCTGGGGCATTGTCCTCGGCCGCGCGCTCACCGATCCTATCTGGTGGTTC
>JAJZIF010000069.1 GCA_021810735.1 Acidobacteriota bacterium | reverse complement strand
TCGTCCGGGTAAACAGAGCGCGGAGATTGTCCTTTTGCCCATGACCATTCATTAAGTCAAAGGTGGTAGCCCAGCCGATACTCTGCGCAAAGTCTTTCGCTGTTGGCTTTTCACTGAACTCAGAAGGGTATTCTTGCTTACCTGGTTCGGGAACATGGCTAAACGGGATCTCCTTGCCTGCAAGAAGCTCCGAATAGATTGCCTCCGGTTCAACGTCAACAACTCTCAGCGATGATCTTCCGTGCCGAAAGTTGATGAGGTTATTTCTCTTGGTTGTATCTAGGAGACGCTTACGAAGATCTTCCAAGCCGCGACGCACTGCTTCCGCTTTCGTCGGATCTACTGATCGCGTGGATTTTCTACTTTTGTCTGTGGGTGCTAGCGGCACTGTCAGTAGGTCTCCCGTGGCGGAAATGAAATTGCCTCTTCTTTCAGTATGCTCACTTGACGACGGAATCTCTTGTCACGACGGGGGACAACCTTGGACTTCGAAAACCTGCAGGCGAACATTTCTTGTCCGTCTTTGTATCAAGTCCGTTCCACCGACGATTTCTAATCCTTGCAAATGCAAATGGAATCGTACATGCATTTTCTCTAGAAACAAATAGACGCGGGTACGGATTTTGCCAAGGAATCTGCCGGAGACTTCTTAGGAGCCTAATAACAACGGCTTCTACTGATGCTCGCTAGGAGCAAGGTGAATCTATCTGGTCGCCTTCTGAGAGTTGGGTAAGACGTAGGCGTCTGCGGTGAGGCTGGATGGAAATTACGGTTAGCTGGCAAACTTTCCTAGGTGATTATTGGAATCGACTTTCTCTGGGACTCCGCCTCAATTAGCAGACTGGTCTGCTGACTGGCCGCTTTTCGCTGGCCAGCTTCGATTCCGGGACCAAAAATAAAGCATATTTTGGTCAAATGGCCAAAATATGCTTTATTTCACAAACCGGTGCGTGTGCAGGGGTCAGATGCGCATGGGCATGATGATGTAACGGTACTTGTAATCTTCCTGGCCGTCTTCCGGGCGCATCTGGCCGGCGGACTGGGCGTCTTTGAATTCGAGGCGGACCTCGCCGGTGTTGCCGATGGCCTTGAGGAAGTCGAGGAGGTAGGCGGAGTTGAAGCCGGCAACCAGAGGATCGAAGCTGTAGGGGGTTTCGATGGTGTCTTCGCTTTCGCCGGAATCGGTGGAGGAAGCAGAGATCTTGAGCTCGTTCTGCTCGAGGCGGAGCTTGACGGCACCGGAACGCTCGTCGGCAAACTGCGAGGTGAGCTGGATGGAGCGGGCGAGGTCTTCGCTGCGGACGATGACGAACTTGTTGTTATCGCGGGGAAGGACGGCCTCGTAGTTGGGGAATTGTCCGTTGAGGCGGCGGCTGGTGAGAACGCGATGTCCGATGCGGAAGAAGAGGGTGTTTTCGTCGTCGGCGAACTCGATGGACTCAGCATCAGAGTTGGCGAGCAGGGATTGCAGTTCGGCGAGCGCCTTGCGCGGGATGAGAATTTTCTTTTCTGCGCCAATGGAAGGGAAGTTTTCGCCTGTTTTCTCAATATGGGCGAGGCGATGACCGTCCGTGGCGACCATGGCGATGGACTCGGCCTTGAGGATGAGCAGGGAGCCGTTGAGGGTGTAGCGGGATTCCTCATTGGAGATGGCGAAGATGGTTTTCGCGATGAGGTTTTTGAGTGAAGCCGCGGGGATGGTGATGGCACCGGTGGAAGGAAACTCTGGGACCTGGGGGAAGTTTGCGCGGGCCATGCCGACCATCTTGGTGTTGGAGCGGCCGGAGCGGATCTGGACCCAGTGGTTATCCATGAGCTTGATGCTGACGTCACCCTCCGGCAGCAGCTTGACATAGTCGTAAAGCTTGCGGGCGGGGATGGTGCATGCGCCGGTTTTTTTGACGCGGGCGGTGCAGGAGGTGCGCATGCTCTGGTCGAGGTCAGTGGCGGTGATGGTGAGGCGATCGGCATCCGCTTCAATGAGAAAGTTGGAGAGGATGGGAATGGTGGTTCTGCGTTCGACGACGCTTTGGGTGGCGGTAAGTTCGCGAAGGAGATCCTGGCGGCTGAGGCTGATCTCCATGCTACCTGCAGCTTTTTCCTGCTCAACTCCGACCGGCATGCTCGTTTCTCCCACTACGTTTTGACCCAAACATACACCACTGAGGCGCAGGTTAGAAGCGAATCCAACACGATGGCGCGATTTCCGTGATGTGAGTTCATTGTAGGCAGGGTGAGGTGGTGGAAATCGCGGCGATTGTGTGAAGAGCCGGGACGACGGAGTTCAGCAGATTTGGCTCTGGTGCGGGGTGTGGTGCGGAGTGGTTTTGCGAGCGCGGGGTGAGAGTCAGGTGTGAGCGGATACGGATACTACGAGTTTATAGAAGTGATATTTCCCAGTAGCCGTATCCGTTTGGCTCGGAAAAGTGGAAATGTAATGCAAAACCGCATGGATGAAGGAGTTGGAGATGTGTCCAGTTTTCTAAAACCGGGTACGAGGATTTCGCAAAAGTAGGAAAGAGAGTGGAAAGAGGTTCACACCTGTCCGGGGTTCTCCTGCTTTTGCACTGTGGGATACTCGGGGGCTATGGAAATCGGGGCAAGAAAGTGGGAAATCCGGGCAGAGCGAAGCAGAATGCGGAGTCTGGCAGCCTGGGAATTGCACAGCGGACGAGTTGTCCGCTAGTTCCACAGAGGAGCGGACGACGGCGGAAAAGTGGGGCGGAAATGGTTGCCGTGGCAGTGGCTGGTATTTGTGGAGAAAGGAATTAATTGTCTTGCTGATGGGACCCGACCGGAGGCAGGGAGGTTAAATTTCTGTCGAGGCGAGGGAGAAAGATGGCGAAGACAGTTCCCTGCCGCTGCGGGCGGCGAGTGGAACGGACGCGGATGCGGCCATGATGGCGGGCGATGATTTCGGAGGTGATCCAGAGACCGAGGCCGTTGCCGGAATTGCCTTTGGTGGTGAAGAAGGCCTCGAAGATGCGCGGGAGCGCGTCAGAGGGGATTCCGCAGCCATTGTCGGCGATGGTGATGCGGACTCCGCTGCGGCTGGTGGGCCAGTCTGTGGCGGGGCGGCAAGCGACAACGAGGCGAGTGTCGGGAATGTGCGGATCTTCGGAGTCGGCGTCCTGAAACGCGTCTGTAGTGCGCTGCTGGAGGGCGTCGAGGGCGTTTCCGATGAGGTTGAGGAGGACCTGTCGGATTTCATTTTCGAGGCAAGGAATGGGAGCGACGTCACGATAGCGGCGCAAGAGGCGGATGTGATGGTGCTGCATGCGGTGACGGAGGAATGACAATGCCGAGTCGAGAATGGTGGGAATGGCAGCCAGCCGGGGCTGGGTGCTCTGCTTATGGAAAGCGAGCGTCTGGGTGACGATCTGGGAGATGCGGGCGACTTCGACTTCGGCCATCCGGAGGTAATCGTAGGCTTCGGATGGAAGCTGGTAGCCGCGGAGCAGGTAGAGAAGATTGGTGACGGCTTCGAGAGGGTTATTGATTTCATGCGCGATGCTGGCGGACAGTCGGCCGAGCATGGCGAGCTTCTCAGTCTGTTGCAGGATTTGCTCGGATTGCTTGCGGGCGGTGATGTCGCGGGCGATTTTTGAGGCACCGATGATGACGCCGTCCTGATTGCGGATGGGAGAGATGGTGAGCGAGACGAGAACCTGGTGGCCGTCTTTGTGCCGGCGCACGGTTTCGTAATGGCTGACACGCTCGTTGGAGAGGACACGGCCAAGGATGCGGATCATTTCCCCTTCGCGGCCGTCCACGGAGAGGAGGTTGATGTGCTGGCCGACGGCTTCCTGGGCGGTATAGCCAAAGATGCGTTCGGCAGCGGGGTTCCAACTGGTGATGATGCCTTCAGTGTTTTTGCTGATGATGGCATCGTCTGAAGATTCGACGAGGGCAGCCAGCAGAGCAAGGGACTCGGCCTGATGACGAGGGTCGAGCGAATGCTTGCGGACGGAGCGGTCTTCGCCGTCGTGAGAATCCAGAGGCGATCGAGGAGCATGCATATCAGACGGTCACCGGGGGAGAGTTTACGGCTTGCCTGCGAATGTACCACGAAAGACGAGGGGAAGATGTGGCTGCGTTGTGCGCGGAACGGTGTGAGTTGTTCTCTTCGATAGCTTTAGGAGAAATGCTCTACGGGAAGCGCGAGATCAGGGAAGGTCGCGAGGAGAGGGCAGCGACGGACTTGCTCCAGACGCGACGGTAACGAGAGATGACGAGGAGTCGTACGGTGAGGGCGATGACGGCTCCGATGAGAGTGGCAACGGTGCGGCGCTCGGCAACGAGCGGACCCGGTAGCTGATCGAGAGAGAGCAGGAAGACGATGTAGCCGGTGATAGCGGCAGAGAAGAGCGCGTAGTTGACGTTGACGATGCCGAAGGAGAACCAGGCAAAGAGCACGGTGAAGGCGGCGAGGGCAACAAGGTCGGGATGAATGTGGGCGAGGCAGAGCGTGACGATGGCGGCGCCGGCGACGGTGCCGACTCCGCGGGCGAGGGCGCGATTGACCGTGTCAGTGACAGCGGGACGCAGGACGATGAGCGCGGTCATGGGGATCCAGTAGCCGCTGGGGTAGTGGAGTTGGCGGTAGATTTCGGTTCCGAGGGCGAGGACGAAGGCGAGGCGCAGCGAGTAGGGGATGGCGGAGTTGAGCATGCGGCGCTGGCGGAGGGATTCGGCCGTGTCGACGACGAGGGTGCGGAGGGTCGCTTCTTCTTCCAGCAGAGTGTGGCGGAGCGCGACGACGCGTGTGCGGAGGTCGGCGAAGATGTGCAGAAGCAGGGACGAAAGCACGAGCTGGATGAGGCCGCCGGCGAAGAGCAGGCCGCCACGTTCGAGAGCGGCCAGGGGCGAAGCAGGGAATGCCGAGGCGACGAGGTAGGTGATGACACACTGCTGGCCAACCCACCCATAGCCGCCTGGCAGCGAGGTGAGCATGCCGTATCCAAAGGCGAGGAAAGCGGCGACGGCGACCATGAGAATGCTGTGATGGCCGATGAGAACCCCAAGGAAGCCGGCGAAGGCCATGCCGAGCGTGACGTAGATCATGGGGGGCAGATAGCTGCCGGCGATGGTCTGCTTGCGGCCGAAGCCGGTGTTCATGGCTCCGCCAGCGGCGATCATGCCCGCGGCGGGGTGGCCGACGGCGATGCCGAGGATGAGGCAGACGGCGATGGGAAGGGTAAGGATGAGGTCGGCGCGGAGGGTCTGGTTTTCCCAGCGGAAGACGTAGCTGTCGGTGAGATAGCGATAGCGAGCGGCGGGTTCGGCTGCGGGAAGCGTAGACATTAGGCAGTTGCTGGGTGAGATGTCATGGCGTCGTGACGAGATGGATGGTTACGACGCCATGAGCAGCGCTGATGGGAGCTAGTGGAGTTCCTTGACCGGCATGCCCTGTGGGATTTTGACGTGGAACTGATCGTCCGTCAGGTTGAGGTTGAAGTGAATCTTCTGGAAGGTGACGAGGATCTGGTATTCCTGCAAGGGGCGACGGATGGTGATGTAGGAGGGGAACTCCTGGCCATCGAAAATCTTGAGCGGGCCGAAAGTGGCCTCGGTTTCGACGCTGCCCTGGGGATCGTAGATGTCTTCCTCGTAGGGTTCGAGGGTGGCGCGGTCAAAGTGGATAACGCGCTCGGGTACGAGGACATTGCTGTCGAGTGATTTGCGGCGCAGGATGGTGAGCAGGTACTCGGGCAGGATGTCAATGTGCTTGTGTTTCGGAGTGATGACGGTCTTTGTATCCGCCGTCAGCACGACGAGGTCAGTGGGCGAGATGGACTGAATGAGGAGCGAATCAAAGAAGATGTAGGGGCGGAGATTTTCGAGCGGTTTCGTCGATTCGTGCGTGACCTGATTGGTGCCCGCGAAAGCCTTGTTCTTGGGCGGGATGATCATGGTGAAGTTTTTGCCGTCGGAGGCCATGTCAAAGGCCTGGGAATGGATGACGGGCAGGAAGCCGATGACGCGGATATCTCCGGGCTTGCGCATGAGGACGTAGCCGCTGAAGGAGGCGTAGGTTTTCTCTTTGCCCTTGAGGATGCCGCCCTCGGTGAGCTGGAAGGTGACCTGCGCGCTCATGGAGTGGATCTGGTCGTAGCGCTGATTGATGAGCGAGGAGAGCTGCTCGGCGGTGGAAGAGAGGATGGTTTTGGGCATGCGGGCGCGCGGCACGCGGCGCACGTGGACAAAGCATCCGGTGAGCGCGGGCAGGGTCATGGCCAGCGCAATGGCAATCCCTCTCGTTTTGAAAAACTTAAGCAATCGTCCGGTTTCTCCGTAAAGTTCAGTGCTGCTGTGCTTCCCGTACTGCTTTTCGGTAGGCGGCTACTTCTTTGTCGTGCTGTGCCAGCGTGGCCGAAAAACGGGAATGTCCGCTGGGATTGGCGGTGGCGGCGACGAAGTACAGATAATCTGTCATTGCCGGGTGTAACGCCGCGCGGAGCGAGCCAAGGCCTGGATTACAGATGGGTCCTGGCGGCAGTCCCAGGTGGGTATAGGTGTTGTAAGGCGAGTGGGACTTAAGGTCCGACTCATAAATGACGCCGCGATACTTATGCTGGAGAATCGCGGCGTATATGACCGACGGATCGGTCATAAGTGGCATATCTTTCTTCAAACGATTATAGAAGACGCTGGCGACGAGTGGGCGCTCAGCGGGGATGGGTGTTTCGCGCTCGATGAGGGAGGCGATGGTAACGATGTCGTGGAGACTGGGCGGATCGGTCAGTGCGCTGGCAGTGCGCTGCGAGCGTTTTTTGGCTTTTTCAGCGTCAGCAGGGGGGACTGCGATGCCGAGTTTGGCGGCTTCGACGCGAAATTGATCGATCATGGTTTCGGCGATTTCTTTAGCCGAGGTGCCGGGGGTGAACTTATAGGTGTCGGGGAAAAGGTAGCCTTCAAGGCTGGGCGCATGGGGGTCGAGATCGCTGACGAGTGAAGTGTCGTGTTCGGCGACCTGGAGGAAAGCTGCTTTCGTGGTGAGGTGGGCGGCGGCGAGGCGGTCCGCTATTTCGAACATGTTGTCGCCTTCCGGAATGGTGATGCTGACGGAGTAGACATCGCCACGGCGCAGAATGCCGTACACGGTGAGAAGACTCGCGGGCTGGGCGAAGCGGTACTCACCGGCCTTGAGCGTGCCGCCCTGAATGTAGTGCAGGATGAGAAAAGCGAGATGGCTGCGGATGATGCCCTTTTGTTGCAGGGCGGTGGCGATGTCGCGGGTGGTGGTTCCGGGCGGAAAGTCAATAAGGGTGGCAGTGCCCGGGGCGATGGGGACTTCGACGAGGAATGCGCCCCAAGCTGCGGCAAAGATGAGCAGCAATGTCACCAGAAAGAAGAGATATTTGCGCAAAAGACAAATCCGGAAGCCGTTTTTCTCATTTGATTCAAAACCAAGGGGCTAAGGTGCGGCAAGAAGCGGAAATCGGGCGGGAATCACACGGATTGCGATGGGCACGGGGTATTTTGCGGTCAAATCCAGAGTTTTGAATAGGTTTGGTGTCTGATAAGGTGCTGGCACTACACTTGTCGGCATGGCGAAAGAAGATGGGAAATAAGGAAATGCCGCAGGATGAGCCGACGAGCGCGCTGGGGCGGGTGATGGGGCTGGACGTGGGTGACCGGCGCGTGGGCGTAGCGGTGAGTGACGAGTTGGGGATGACAGCGCAGCCAGTGCTGACACTCGTGCGGACCAATCGGAAACAGGATATGAAGTCGCTGGGGCGGCTGCTGCGGAAATATGGTTGCCGGGAGATCGTGGTAGGCAATCCGCTGTACATGTCCGGCGACTTGAGCCCGCAGGCGGAGAAGGCGCAGGCGTTTGCGGAACAGCTGCGGCAGGAGTTCGGGCTTCCGGTGCATTTATGGGACGAGCGGCTGACGACAACCGAGGCACACCGGCATTTGCATGCGGCGGGGCGAGCCGGCACGGAGCATAAGCAGGTCGTGGACCAGGTGGCGGCGGTGCTGATCCTGGAGAGCTGGCTGGCGGCGCGGCCCGGGAGATAGGGGCTGGCCGAGGTTGGCGGTCCGGGCGGAGCCATGCAGCGAACGCAAAGGACCCCATTGTCATTTCACCTTCGCGACGCCCACGCTGCTGGGGCTCCTGGAAGGGTTGCCGCTGGCGACCGGGAACTGGACGGAGCCTGGATGCGTAGTTTTGTAGCGAGGAGAGCGATATGTACTGCACAGCTTGCGGTCAACATCTGGTTCCAGGGGCGGTGGTGTGTCCACGGTGCGGCCGGCCGGCAGGAGTGGCGCCGGTTCCGGTGATCTACAACCGGGTGCACCGGCATTTTCAGGTGTTGTGGATTCTGTGGCTGGCATTTGCTGCGTGGACGGTTCTGCAGGGACTGATTGCAATCTCCATTTTGAGTGGGGTGTTCAACCGATGGGGTATGCACGGTCAGGGGCACATGATGGCCTGGCCATGGCCGTTTTGGGGTGAGCATGTGCCGTGGATGGTGCCAGTGATTGCGGTCATTCTTGGGCTGCGGGTGATATTGAGCGCGGCGACGGGCGCTGCGCTGATGCAGCGGAAGCCATGGGCTCGGGTGCTGGCGATAGTGGCGGCGGTGCTGACGCTGATCAAGCCGATTGCGGGGACGCTGCTGGCGATCTACACGCTGTGGGTGCTGGCACCGGGACTCTCGGGGCAGGAGTGGGAGCAGATGACGCGGCCGGGCGTTCCGCCCGTGCAGATGTAGGAAGTTGTGGGCCGTGCGAGGAAGGTGCTTGCAGTTGCGGCGAGTTCCCCGCCCCGCCATACAATAGCGGCATGGAATATCCGATTACTCGTATGCGACGGATGCGCCGCACGGAGCCGCTGCGCGCGCTGGTGCGGGAGACGCATCTGGAGCCGGAAGCGCTGATTCTGCCGCTGTTCCTTTGCCCGGGCGAGGGCGTGCGGCGGGAGATAAGCTCGATGCCGGGCGTTTTCAATCTTTCCATCGATGAGGCGGTGAAGGAAGCCGAAGCGGCTGCGTCACTGGGCATTGGTGGGCTGCTGCTGTTTGGCTTGCCGGAGACGAAAGACGAAGAAGCGACCGGGGCGTGGGCCGATGACGGCATTGTGCAGCGCGGGCTGCGCGCGCTGAAGCAAAGCAGCGCGGCAAAACGGCTGGTACTGATGGCCGATGTGTGCCTGTGCGAGTACACGACGCACGGGCATTGCGGGGTAGTGCGGGAACATGCCGATGGATACGAAGTGGAAAACGACACGAGCGTGGTGCTGCTGGCGAAGACAGCGGTGTCATTGGCGCAGGCCGGCGCGGACGTGGTGGCTCCGAGCGACATGATGGATGGGCGCGTGGCGGTGATGCGCGGGGCGCTGAACCATGAGGGTCTGGAACAGACGCCGATTCTCTCGTATGCGGCGAAGTTCACCTCGGCGTTTTATGGGCCGTTTCGCGAGGCGGCGGACTCGGCTCCGCAGTTTGGCGACCGGCGCAGCTACCAGATGGACAGCGCGAATGTGCGCGAGGCGATGCGGGAGATCGAGCTGGACCTGGGCGAAGGTGCGGACATGATCCTGATGAAGCCGGCGATGCCTTACCTGGATGTGATTCGGGCGGCAAGGGAACGATTTGATGTTCCGATTGGCGCATACCAGGTATCGGGTGAGTACTCGATGCTGCAGGCCGCGATTGCGAAGGGCTGGCTGGACGGCGAGCGTGCGATGATGGAGTCACTGCTGGCGATTCGGCGGGCCGGGGCGGGCTTTATCGTGACCTACTTTGCGCAGGAGGCGGCGAAGCGGTTGGGGTGAGGTGGTAGGCGAGGCAGGGATCGAACCTGCAACCCCCAGCTTAGAAGGCTGGTGCTCTATCCAATTGAGCTACTCGCCCCTGCAAGGTCATTCTAGCCCAGGTGCGTGCGGCAGGGCCCGTTATGGCAGGCAGATACAGCGGCGAGATGCGGCAAACGGGCCGGGAGTGCGATACTGGTTCTCGATGCCGATTGAAGATTATCGCGGAGCAGCTGAAAAGATTGCTTCCCTTCTGAAGACACTCACTACGCTTGGCGGGCTGCGGCTGAAGTACCGCATCACGGCGGGCGCGGGCGCGGCCGATCCGGATGGGCTGGAGGCGCGCGAGATTTACGTGGAAATGGCCGGGCCGGACGCAGGATTGCTGACGCAGCGCGGCGGCGAGCTGCTGCGTGCGCTGGAGCATGTGGCGGCGAAGATGATTCGGCTGGAGAACGAGGAGCACGACAAGATTTCGTTCGACGCCAACAACTTCAAGGCACTGCGTGCGCAGGAGCTGAAGCTGGCGGCGCAGACGGCGGCGGACAAGGTTCGCGAGACGGGACAGCCATACTGCTTTGCTCCGATGAGCTCGCGGGAGCGGCGGATGCTGCACCTGGCATTTCGCGGTTTTGAGGACATTGAGACGTCGTCGAGCGGAGAAGGATTGCAGCGGTTTGTGGTGGCGTATCCGGAGGGATATGACCAGCGAAAGTTTCGACCGGCGCCGCAGGCGATGGCGCGAGGCCGGAGGCGGTAGCGGGACGAAACCTGAGCTACGAGGATGAGATGGCCGCGGGCTTCCCTGCCCTGCGGCCATTTTTATTTGATTTGGCGTTATAGGCTGAGTCTATGAACCCGATTCAACCGCATCCGCAAGTTGCCGAAGTCGAAATGTTGGCACAAGAGACGATCGTCGCCGTTTCAACGCCGCCGGGGCGCGGGGGGATTGGGATTGTGCGGATCTCGGGCCCGCATGCGGTGGAAACGGCGGCGGCGATGGTGCGGCTGCGGCATGGGTTTGAGCATGGGCGGGCGCGGTTCGGCGAGATTTATGCCGTGGCGGAGACGGGCGCAGGAGGTGAAGCGCAGGAGCCGGCGAAACTGGACGAGTGCGTGGTGACTTTTTTTGCGGGTCCGCGGTCGTACACGGGCGAGGACCTGGTGGAGATTGCGGCGCACGGGTCGCCGGTGGTGCTGGAGCTGCTGGTACGGATGGCGCTGAAGCAGGGCGCGCGGCTGGCGCGTCCGGGCGAGTTTACGGAGCGGGCGTTTCTCTCCGGCCGGATGGATTTGACGCAGGCCGAGGCGGTGCGCGATCTGATTGAGGCGCAGACGCTTTACCAGGCGCGGGTGGCGGCCGAGCAGATGGGCGGCGCGCTTTCGCGGAGGGTGCAACCGGCGAAAGAGGCGCTGGTTGAACTGATTGCGCTGCTGGAAGCAGGCATCGATTTTGCCGAAGATGATGTGGATGTGACGCCGAATGCGGAAATTGTGACACGCATAGATACAATTCGGCCGGGGCTAGAAAAACTGGCGGGATCGTTTGAGCGTGGACGCCTGGTGCACAGCGGATTGACGCTGGCGATTGTGGGTCGTCCGAATGTGGGCAAGTCTTCCCTGTTCAACCGGCTGCTGGATAAAGAGCGGGCGATTGTGACGGCGATTCCGGGCACGACGCGCGACCTGGTGACGGAACGGCTGGCGGTGGGCGGGATTCCAGTTGAGCTGGTGGATACGGCGGGGCTGCGCGAGAGCGCGGACGAGGTGGAGACGATCGGGATTGAGAAATCGCGCGAGGCACTTGCGGATGCAAACCTGGTGATGATGGTGATGGAAGCTGGGATTTCGCTGAGCCGAGAGGAGCGCGGGCTGCTGGAGTCGCTGGCCGGACGGCGCGTGGTGCTGGTGCGGAACAAGTGCGATTTGGGGGTGAAAGCCGAGCCCGCCGAATATGTAACTGAATTGGTAACGGAAGTGCGAACCGTGCGAACGTCGGCGATTACGGGCGAAGGAATCGATGCGCTGCGCGCTGTGTTGCTGGAGATGGTGCGCGGAGCGGGAGACGGCAGCGAGACGGGGATGCTGACGACACTGCGGCATCATGAAGCGGTGAAGGGCGCGCTGGCGGGGCTGACGAAAGCGCGAGAGGCGGCGCAGAGCGGAATTCCGCACGAGATGGTGCTGCTGGATCTTTACGAGGCGCTGCGGGAGTTGGATTCGCTGACGGGGGAGACGACGGCGGACGATATTTTGAATCGCATTTTTTCAAGTTTCTGCATTGGGAA
>JAJZIF010000068.1 GCA_021810735.1 Acidobacteriota bacterium | reverse complement strand
GAAGTTCTTGCGAAGTACGAGCCAGTCATTGGACTGGAAGTTCATGTCCAGCTGCTGACGGAAACCAAGGCATTTTGCGGCTGCTCCGCGCGCTTCGGCTCCGCGCCCAACACGCAGGTGTGCCCGGTCTGCCTCGGGCTTCCCGGGGCGCTGCCCGTCCTGAATCGGCGCGCGGTGGAATTCGCGACACTGGCGGCCATGGCGCTGCACTGCCGGATCAATGAAACTTCCATCTTTGCCCGCAAGAATTATTTCTATCCCGATCTGCCCAAGGGCTATCAGATTTCACAGTTCGACAAGCCGCTGGGGGAGCATGGCTGGATCGATGTACCCGCGCCCACAGGCACAAAGCGCATCGGCATCACGCGGCTGCATATGGAAGAGGACGCCGGCAAGAGCATGCATGAGGGGTTCCGGGACTCACGCGAGCGGACCTACATCGATCTGAACCGCTGCGGCACGCCGCTGGTGGAGATCGTCAGCGAGCCCGACATCCGTTCCGCCGACGAGGCATACGAATATCTGACGCGCATCAAGGAGATACTGCTGTACACGGCTGTCAGCGATTGCAATATGGAAGAAGGCTCGCTGCGTTGCGATGCCAACGTGAGTGTGCGGCTGAAGGGCGCGGAAAAGTTCGGCGCCAAGGCGGAAGTAAAAAATGTAAACAGCTTTCGCTTCGTGCGCGCCGCGCTGGAATATGAAATCGAGCGGCAGATTGAAGTGATCGAGGCTGGCGGCCGCGTGGTGCAGGAGTCGCGTCTCTACAACGCCGGGGAAGGCCGCACCTACTCCATGCGTTCCAAGGAGCAGGCCCATGACTACCGCTATTTTCCAGACCCTGACCTGCCGCCCTTGGTGGTCAGCCAAGCCTGGCAGGAGGAGATTCGCGTAACCATGCCGGAGCTGCCCGAGGCGCGCCGCCAGCGCATGATTGATGAATACGAAATTACCGCGCAGGACGCGCAGGTGCTGACCGGCAGCCGAGAGTTTGCCGACCAGTTTGAGCAGGCGGCCAAGGCTGCGAAAAGCCCGAAGCGCGTGGCGAACCTGGTGCAGGGCGAGTTGGTTGGACGTCTGAAGGCAGCCGGTTTGGAACTCGCCCAGTCGCCCATCTCGATGCAGGGAATTGCGCAAGCTGCCGACCTGGCCGAAAGCGGCGCGCTGTCCAGCAAGATGCTGAAGCAGCTGTTCGACCGATGCTTTGAGACCGGCGAAGACTTTTCCGTGGTCTACGAACGCGAGAAGCCGCAGCAGATCAGCGATTCGTCTGCGCTCGAAAAAATGATCGACGAAGTGATCGCCGCCAACCCGAAGCAGGTCGAGCAATATCGCGGCGGCAAAAAGACGGTGGCGGCATTTTTCGTCGGCCAGGCGATGAAGCTCTCCAGGGGGCAGGCGAATCCCGCGCTGCTAAATGAGCTGGTCACGAGGAAACTGGATGGTTGAGCTGTCGCAGACCGCACACGTGAAAGAAGTGGGCGCGGAGGAGACAGCCCGCACCTACGCTGCGTTCTGCGCACTGCGGGAGGGGCGTCCAGTGATGGCCTCTGCCGAGAGCTTCACTGAATGGGTCAACCACACGCAGAGGCCGGAAGGTTATCGCGTGGTGGCTGCCTTTCTTCCGGGAGTTCACGACGCGGTTGCCGCCGCTGGATTTCGCGTGCTGCATCAGCTTTCGAAGGCGCGGTTTCTTTACGTCGACGATCTGGTGACGTTGCCTTCCCACCGCGCGAACGGCCATGCGGGCCTGATATTCGACTGGCTGGTGGACGAAGCTCGTCGGCAGGGCTGTGAACAATTGCATCTGGATTCAGGACACCAGCGATTTGACGCGCACCGGTTTTACTTGAAACATGGCATGGTTATCAACGCCCATCATTTCAGCATGGATGTCTGATTCAAACCGGCTCGTCCGCGCCCTTTTTCACGATCATTTCCATCACAAGCGGAATGGTGGTAAGGGCCCCAACAAACACCAAGGTCCACCCGGCGGATTTCCGTTGATCGTCGTCAAATTTCGGAGAGAACAAAAGTCCGAGCCCAAAACCGAGCGCGACGCGGGTTCCGGCAAGAAGCATGATTTCAGGAAGTGTGACCTTACGTTCGATCATGACTTCAATCTACTCGCTTTCTCGAAATAGCGTTGCGCACGTTTGAAGTTCTCGGCAGCGTTCGACCCCAGGGGCCTCGTAGTGGGGAATTCTTAGTGACCGGCGACTAGGCTATCGCCTCAGAAAAAAGAAAATCCTTCGGCCAATCGGTTTTGTAGCCAGCCTCGCGCAATTGGGTGCTCAGTTGAGCCCAGTGGCGCATGGAGTGCAGGAGAATATGCGCGAACAGCTTGCGCCGAGAGGCATGCACAGTTCCAGCAGACACTGTTTGCAGCGCGATGACTTCCCGCAGCGCGGCGTCGTTCGCGTTGGACAGAAATCTGCGCAGATTTTGCATCGCCTGGCTGTGGACGGCGAATAAATCGCCCAGCGAACCGGCGGGAATGGCGTCGTACGCGACGACTTCTTCGCCGTTGAGCCGTTGCGAGTGACGCAACTCCACCGCGAAGATATGTTTGAGCAGCCCGCGGACGGTGCCGCTGTTGTAAATCGCGCAGGGTAGTTCCAGCGCGGCCGGGTTGGCGGCGAACCATGCCTGCCAAGTGCGAGTGCCGGCTTCGTTATCGGCGAGTAGCTCTTCCAGCGTGATCGCTGCAGCCATCATTCCTTTTCCTTGCCTTTCTTCAACGCGCGATGGGCGATATCCCGCCGATAGTACATCCCGTCAAAATGAATTTTCCCCAAGGCCGTATAGGCATGATCGCAGGCCGACTGTAGAGTTTCGGCGACGGCTGTCACGGCCAGGACACGACCGCCGGAGGTGACAACTTTATCGTCGCTCAGCGCGGTGCCGGCGTGGAAGATGGTGACGCCTGTTTCTTGCGCGGCTAGATCGAGTCCCGTGATTTCACGCCCGGTTTGGACGCTTCCCGGATAGCCCCTGGATGCGGCGATGACCGTGACGGCGGGTTCGCTGCGCCACAGCAACCCCACCTGATCCAGCCGGCCGTCGACAGCCGCTTCCATTGCTTCCAGCAATGCGCCGTCCTGCAGCCGTGGCAGAATCGCTTCCGTTTCCGGATCGCCAAATCGCGTGTTGAATTCCAGCAGCATAGGGCCGCGCGCTGTCATCATCAGACCGCAATAAAGGACGCCGAGAAACGGTGTTCCTTCGGCTGCCATGCCGTCGATCGCCGGCTGCGCAATGTGGTGCACCAGCCAGTCGCGCATCTCCGGCGCCAGCAACGTGTCTGTGGAGTACGCGCCCATGCCGCCGGTATTCAGGCCAGTGTCTCCTTCGCCGATGCGCTTATGATCCTGGGCGGCAACAAGGGGCAGCACGTGTGTTCCGTCTGCAAGCACAAGCCACGATATCTCTTCACCTGCAAGAAATTCCTCAAGTATCACCCGATGCTGGGCTTCGCCCAGCAATTCGCCGGTAAGCATTTGTTTCGCGACTTTTTCAGCTTTCTGTTTCGACTCGCAGATGACCACTCCTTTGCCTGCCGCCAGACCGTCGGCCTTCACCACAATCGGTGCGTGGAAATGCGCCAGCGCACCCGGCAGTTCCTGGGCGGATTGGCAGATGGCATATCCCGCAGTGGGCAGATGATGGCGCTGCATAAATTCCTTGGCGAAGACTTTGCTGGTTTCGAGCATTGCTGCGCGCTGGGTTGGACCAAAGACGCGCATGCCTCGACGTGTCAGTTCATCGACCAGGCCGAGGCTCAATGGAACTTCCGGGCCGACGATGGTCAGGTCCGGCTGCTCTGCGGCGGCCACTCTCACCAGGTCGTCGAGGTCTTTCTGATTGACTGGTACGCAGCGGGCCAGCGCTGCGATGCCGCCATTTCCCGGCGCACAGACCACTTCCTGCACGCGAGGTGACCGGGCGATGGCCCAGACCAGCGCGTGTTCGCGGCCGCCGCCGCCGATGACAAGAACCTTCATGCGTATAGTGACTCCTTGGTATAAAAACAGGGTATCAGTCCGGGACGCGGTGTGCGCCGCTCGGATTCACGCTGGAAGGTTGCGATGAACGTTGCCATGAACGACCCCTACCGTCTCGAACGGTTTGTCGATGCGCAGGCGCCGGTGTATCCGCAAGTATGCGCGGAGCTGCGCGGCGGCAGAAAAACCAGCCACTGGATGTGGTTCATCTTTCCGCAGATTCGGGGCCTCGGTTCCAGCGCGATGGCGCAAACCTTTGCCATCTCTTCTCGCGAGGAAGCAATGGCATATTTGCTGCATCCTGTTCTGGGAGTGAGGCTGCGAGAATGCACCCGGCTGGTGACAAACATTGAGGGCAAGTCGATCGATGAGATTCTGGGCTATCCCGATAACCTGAAATTCCAATCTTCGATGACCCTGTTTGCGCATGCCACCCAGGAAAAAGAAATTTTTCTCGAAGCGTTGAAGAAGTTTTTCGGCGGCATGTTCGATTCTCAGACAATTGCGCGGCTGTAGTGCACCGCTAGTACAGCTCTATGCGTCTACTGCGGGAGTCCATGCGACGAACTGTATTGTCGGCGAAGGAGTGAACTTAATTTGCCCACATGTCGGCTTCATCGATGTATTCGCTTAACGTGGCTGAGCCGCTGGCCACGGGAGTCGCATCCAATTGGAACTGGAATCCACTCACTGAGCCCCAGCCGTGATGGAGCGGTCCCGCAGGCTCGGTCAGGTTCAACGCGTAGGTCGTTCCATTCAGCATCAGCGTGTCGTAGTACAAGCATTCCGTCCCGCCGCAACTGGTGTCGCCAATCACGCGATGGTCAGAAAACTGGAGATGATTCCAGACTCCGAACCTGGGCCCGGTTGTCACCATAGTATCCACCCATTGGCTGGTGCCCTGGTTCCATATCTGCCATTTGCCAGCGCGTTGGTTCCACTGCACCCCCCACATGATGTTCAGTTGATGCGCTGCGTCGAACAGGAACGCATCGTATTCGAGCGAGGCCACGTGGGAGGAACTGACCGGATATGCCCAGAAATTCGTGCGCATGTGCGTGCAAGCATCGCAGCCCTTCATCTTGTACGGCCACAGAACGTTGGTGTAGGAAGTGGTCGAATTGGCCGTCTCCGTCAGTAGCATCGATGCGCCATCGACCGACGGGCTGGCGTTGTCGATCGTCTGGCTGGTCGAAACTGGAACGCCCTTCCCGCCCGGATAACATTCCGGTTGGGCGCATGTGCTCCAGTGCTTCAGGGAGTCGTCGGCATTGGCAACCGCAATCGTGTTTTCGTGGGCAGGTGTTGCTGTCGACGTCGATCCATCCGCCAGAGTCGTCGCGCCGGATGCCGCCGAATGGTTGCGAGCGTTTGCATGCGGTACAGACAAAATCCCGGCGGCGATGGAGACCAAAAGAAGGGCAAGACGCATGGAGTCGAGCCTACAGGAATGTAGGATGTTCGCCTGGCGGTCCCAGATGCACCGCGCTGTTTGCGGCCCATCTGAGAATCCCAGAGTATCCTGCAGCGAAGGGAATATAGTGAAGCCGCTATCCGCTCGTGAGTTTGTCTGAGGGGATCGAATGAGGTTCCGCGTTGCATTTCTGTTGCCGATGGCATGCTGTTGGATGCTGTCGCAGGTAGCCAGGGGCCAGTCTCGGAGCGATGTTCAACTCTGGTTGACGAACCCGGATAAATCCGCATTGTTCGCTCGCCAAGCCACCCCTCTGCATTTCTCCACACCGAACAACCAGTTTCCGACGATCGACGTGAATGCCCAGCGATATTTCCAAACCATGGACGGCTTCGGTTTTGCCCTGACGGGCGGGAGCGCCCAGCTTCTAATGCGTATGGACCCGGCACGGAGACGCGCGGTTCTGAAGGATTTGTTTTCGACGGAAGGCAACGACATCGGCGTCAGTTATTTGAGAATCGGCATCGGGTCTTCCGACATGGATGATCGCGTGTACTCCTTCGACGACCTGCCGGAAGGAAAAACGGATGCACACCTAACCAAATTCACCCTTGCTCCGGTCGAGGACACCTTGATTCCCGTGCTGCGGGAAATATTGACGATCAATCCCAAGATTCAGATCGTTGCTTCTCCCTGGTCGGCGCCGGCATGGATGAAGACCAACGATAGTTCCCAGGGAGGCAGTCTCAAGCCGAAGTATTTCAAACCGTACGCGAACTATTTTGTGAAGTATATCCAGGGGATGAAAGCGGCAGGCATACCGATCCACGCCACCACCGTGCAGAACGAGCCTTTGAACCCCAAGAACAATCCCAGCATGGTGATGCTCGCTTCACAGCAGGACACATTCATCGTCCAGTATCTTGCGCCGGCATTGCAAAAAGCTGGGATCAAGACAAACATTCTTCTGTACGACCATAACCCCGACGTTCCATCGTATCCGCAGTCGATCTTGAAAGATCCCCGCGCCTACAAGGATGTCGCGGGAACCGCGTTTCATTTATATGGCGGCGAGGTCGGAACGCTGACGACGGTGCATGATGCCTACCCGAACAAGAACCTCTACCTCACCGAGCAGTGGGTCACAGGAAAGCCTGGCGCAACCACCATGGACATCGCGGAGCCGGTCAGCCGGGTGGTGATCGGCGCCACTCGCAACTGGAGCCGAAATGTTCTGCTTTGGAACCTTGCCGCCGATCCCAATGACGGGCCGCACACGAACGGGGGATGTACGCAGTGCCAGGGAGCGATCACTCTCGATGGCAACAAAGCGACCTTCAATCTCGCCTATTACACGATTGCGCAGTTTTCGAAATTTGTGCGGCCCGGCTCCGTGCGGATTGGATCGAACGATTTGGAACAACTGGCGAATGTGGCTTTCCTTGTTCCAGATGGGAACATGGTACTGATCATCGCCAATACTGGAACTTCGGTGCAGACATTCAATATTCGTTATCGCGGCAACACGGTCACGGGGACGTTGCTGGCGGGTTCGGTAGGAACATACATCTGGCAATCGCAATAAGGCGAGGTGGCTTCGATGCGCGGCTTAGGCCATGTCAGCAGAGCCCAGGGTCGTCTCGGGCGCGTCCGCCTCGGCCAACAGCGCATGCAAATCCAGCGGCTGCGTGACCATGGCCAAGTCACCGGTTGGCGTCCGCGGCCATTGCTCGGCGGGCAGGTCCCAATACAGTTCGACTCCATTGTTGTCCGGATCGCGGAGATAGAGCGCGTGGCTCACGCCATGGTCCGCCGCACCCTCCATCTGGATGCCTGCCCGGAGCAGTCGCCGCAGCGCATCCGCTAGCTCTGCCCGAGTGGGATAGAGGATCGCCAGATGATACAGGCCGGTCGTGCCATGCGCTGGGGCCGCGCCGTGCAGGCTTTCCCAGGTGTTCAGGGCAATGTGGTGGTGGTATCCGCCTGCCGACAGAAACGCTGCCGAATTGCCCATGCGCTGCGTGACCGTAAATCCCAGTACGTCGCGGTAAAAGGCAAGCGCGCGATCCAGGTCGGCGACCTTGAGATGGACGTGACCAATGCGGGTCTGTGGATGAATGGAGGACATGACTTTCAGATGATGGAGAGGCAAAAAAGATGCGCAGGGGCAACGCCTTCTCAGCTAAAAAATCGTGTCCCGCAGAATAACGGTGCCGCTTTCCCTTTCCACACCCTCCGGCGCTACGATAGAGGCAGGCGGTCACAGGCTGCCGAAACGCTATGCTCTTCACGCCCAAGGTTCTGTTTCTGAAACGCTGGCATCGCGGCAAGCCCGATCGCGGGTAAAGGTTGCCGTATTCCTCATTTCTCAAGACGGAGTCGTAGAATCATTACGACACATTCCTGATTCGTCGGGCACGGCTCTGTGCCTGCCCGCCACGCCTTTTGAGGGAGCTATCACCATGAACAGTTTTCGCTGTCGGTCGGAATTGAAATCCGGCAACAAGACCTATGAAATTTTCAAACTGAGCGCGCTATCGGAGCACGGTGTTTCGCTGGAAAGCCTGCCCTACTCGTTGCGCATTTTGCTCGAAAACCTGTTGCGCCATGAAGATGGAAAAAGCGTCACCGCGGAGGACATTGAATTTCTGGCCAAGTGGGACGCGAAGGCCGAGCCCTCGCGGGAAATCGCCTACATGCCTGCGCGGGTGTTGATGCAGGACTTTACCGGCGTGCCCGCCGTAGTCGATCTGGCGGCGATGCGCGATGCGATGCGCTCGCTGGGCGGCGATCCGGAGAAGATCAATCCGTTGCAGCCGGCGGAGTTGGTGATCGACCACTCCGTGCAGGTGGACCAGTATGGCACCAGCGACTCATATCAGATCAACTCGCTGCTGGAATACCAGCGCAACGTGGAGCGGTATGCGTTTTTGAAATGGGGACAGACGGCGTTCCATAATTTTTCCGCTGTGCCGCCGGGCATGGGCATCTGCCACCAGGTGAATCTGGAATATCTGGCGCGCGTCGTGTTCACCACGCAGCCAAATGCGAGCGGCGTTGTGCAGGCGTATCCCGACACGCTGGTCGGCACGGACTCGCACACTACGATGATCAACGGTCTGGGCGTACTGGGCTGGGGCGTCGGCGGCATTGAGGCCGAGGCCGCGATGCTGGGTCAGCCAGTGTCCATGCTGGTTCCGCAGGTGGTCGGCTTTAAGCTGGCAGGCAAGCTGCGCGAAGGCACCACGGCCACCGATCTCGTGTTGACTGTGACGGAGATGCTGCGCAAGCATGGCGTCGTCGGCAAGTTTGTAGAGTTTTACGGCCCCGGCATCAGCGAACTTTCGCTCGCCGACCGCGCGACGATCGGCAACATGGCGCCGGAATATGGCGCGACCTGCGGCATCTTTCCAGTGGATGCGGAGACGCTGCGCTATCTCAAGCTGACGGGACGGAGCGACGAGCAGATCGCGCTGGTCGAGGCGTACTACAAGGAGCAGGGCCTGTTCCACACGCCGAATGCGCCGGAGGCAAAGTATTCCGCGACATTGTCGCTCGATCTCGCCATAGTGGAACCAAGCGTGGCCGGCCCGAAGCGTCCGCAGGACCGCGTGCGACTGAGCGAAGCAGGCGCGAGTTTCAAGAAGCAATTGCCTGCGCTGAAAGGGCCGAACGCGCATGCGAACAACGAGCGTCAGGTGCAACGCTGGAATGGGGAGGGTGGTCATCCCTCCGCGAATGGAAACGGCAACAACAATGCAAATGGAGCGCCTGAGCCGGGCCATGCAAGCTCCGTGCATGACCGCTTTGGGATGGACGTTGACAAGTATCTCGACCATGGTTCCATCGTGATTGCGGCGATTACCAGCTGCACGAATACATCCAATCCCTCGGTGATGTTGGCTGCTGGGCTGCTGGCGAAGAAGGCCGTGGAAAAAGGATTGAAAGTGCCGCCGTGGGTGAAGAGCTCGCTGGCGCCGGGCTCCCGCGTGGTCGCGGACTATTACGACAAGGCCGGGTTGACAAAGTATCTCGATGCGCTGCGGTTCAACATCGTCGGCTACGGCTGCACGACGTGCATTGGCAACTCCGGCCCGCTGCCGCCGGACGTGACGAAGGCGATTGACGATCATGGCCTGGTGGCTGTGTCTGTGCTGAGCGGCAATCGCAATTTCGAAGGCCGCATCAACTCCGATGTGCGCGCGAATTATCTGATGTCGCCGCCGCTGGTTGTGGCGTACGCGTTGGCCGGACGCATCGATCATGACTTCGAACACGATCCGCTTGGAAATGACAAGCAGGGCCATTCCGTATATCTGCGGGACATTTGGCCGTCGCAGCAGGAAGTGCAAAGTACGCTGGCCAGTTCGATCGACTCGACGATGTTCCGCAAGCAGTATGCGACAGTGAGCGATGGCGACAGCAACTGGCAGAACCTGAAATTTCCCTCCGGCAACACGTATGGGTGGGAGGCGGATTCGACCTATATCCGCAAAGCGCCGTACTTCGACGGAATGAAAGCTGAACCCGTGGCCGTCGAGGATATCCACGGCGCGCGCGTGCTGGCCGTGCTGGGCGACAGCGTGACCACGGACCACATTTCCCCGGCGGGCTCGATCAAACTGAATGGCCCGGCAGGGAAGTATTTGACGGAGCACGGAGTGAAACCCGCCGACTTTAACAGCTATGGGTCGCGCCGCGGCAATCATGAGGTGATGGTGCGCGGAACCTTCGCCAACGTGCGACTGCGCAACAAGCTGGCGCCCGGCACGGAAGGCGGCGTGACGCGTCTGCTGCCGGAAGGCGAGCCGATGAGCATCTTTGACGCTTCGGTGCTGTATGCGGAGCGCAAGACGCCGCTGATCATTCTGGCTGGAAAAGAGTACGGCTCCGGATCGTCGCGAGATTGGGCGGCGAAGGGACCGAAACTGCTGGGCGTGCGCGCGGTGATCGCGGAAAGCTTCGAACGGATTCATCGTTCGAACCTTGTTGGCATGGGGATTTTGCCGCTGCAATTTGAAAGCGGGCAAAATGCTGAATCCCTCGGCTTGACCGGCGAAGAGGAGTACGAAATCGTCGGCTTGCGAGCAATGCTTGAAAGCAAGTTTTCCAACGGACGGAAAATAGAAGTAAAAGCTATAGCAACGCAAGCCCCGACAAGCAAATACACATTGGGAGTTCGTAATTTCACCGCGACCGTGCGCATCGATACGCCGCAGGAAATTCTCTACTATCAGCACGGCGGAATTCTGCTGTATGTGCTGCGGCAACTGGCGGGGAAGGCGTAACGCAGTTTTCCAGCTCGCAGCACAAAGACCCGCAACGATCCGGGCTTTGTCTGTGACCTTGGAAGAATCAGCGACTGCTATTCTAGCTATGACTGCTCCTTATGGCCGCGACCTCTTCATCTCGGAATACTGCATTTTTTTTCGCCCTCTACGCTGGCATCGTTCTGCCGCTGTGTTTCCTCGGTTATGGCAGCGATAACGATACCTATGGAATTCTCGATGCTGGGCGGTCAACCTGGCGTGACGGGCATCCGATGACCTCCAGAAATCCCGGTTATTGGCTCTATGAAGCGCTGGCTTACGGAGTCGGTCATTTAGGGGGATCGATAGCGACGAATATCGCGTCCATGTGTGCGGGCGCGTTTATCCTATGGCGCTTCATCGTCTTGTGCCGGAAGATCGGAATTCGTCACGAATACTTATTGGCTTCTTGTGTGTTGTTCGTGCCAACCTTTTTGATCGCAGCAAGCTCGACCATGGATTATCTTTGGTCGATCGCCTTTCTAATAGCTGCTGCCGAACTTCTTCTCGATTCCAGGCTGGCGCTGGCGAGCATTGCTGGCGCAATGGCGATAGGATTTCGAGCCAGTAACTCCCTCGTGTTGGCTGGCGCTTATGCTGGACTCTTGCTGTATGGGTTCTCGGATGGCTGGAAATTACCGAAGGTCGCTCGGGTGGTCATATCGGGTCTAGTGGCTGCATTCTTAGGAGCCTTATTTTTCCTGCCATCGTGGGTATTCGCGCATCACACGATGGCATTTCTGACTCCAGGAATCGGCCCCGCTGCGATGTGGACCATGAAAATGCACGTCGGCCGGTTTATCTACAAAATGATCTATCTGTTTGGCCCTATCGCCACATGTATTCTCCTGTTCCTGCTGGCGTGCAACCTCAAACCGCCGAAATTCTCGAGCATGAATGCCAATGCCGGAAAGGGATTCGCAATTTTCCTAGGAGCTTTCGGCGGAAATATTGTAATTTTCGCAAAATTTCCGCTTGAAGTTAGTTACCTGCTACCCGGAATGGTTTTCTTTCTACTCGTGGCGGGCATCAGTTTCTTGAGTTCGTCCCGGATGGGAATCGTTGCTAGCCTGTGCGGGATTGTCGTTTTTAATTTCTTTTCGGTTTCCCTTGCAAAACCGAATATCCCGTTGCACGCTACGGACGCTAAACTGACGTTAAGCCCGCGGAGTGGAGTTCTTGTTGAAGATATAAGAATACGTCTGAAGGCCAAAAGATGCGATTCGGTTCCTTGCTGGGCAAAGTATGCGCAGGAGCAACCGGAGTTATAACTTTTTCAGCGACAGTCGTCTAGATTCTTGGATCGGAATTCGTAGACAAAAATAGTTCAACAAACGCGC